>CANJKQ010000160.1 GCA_947474905.1 Pseudomonadota bacterium
ACGCATCGTTTGCAAAGTCCTCAATCAGCCGCTGCGGGTGGCGATCTATGACAATCTGTCCGCGGAACAGGCGCTCAAAATCGCCAATCGCGCAGATCGCGGTGCGCTCGCGGTCAGCCTTTGGGACAAATCGGCCACCTGGGCACGCCTGCTCGGCGACAAGGTCATTGCCAGCGAAGCACGGCTCGCTGACGCGGTCGATGAGGACAAGTCTGCGATCAACCGGGGCCTTGCGCTCCAGAAGGCGCCGGCTGCCATTCTCGACCTTATTGCCGACAAGCGCGCGATTTCGATGACACAGTGGTCGCTCGTCGCCCCGCTGCTCGAGAATGAGGAGCAGCGGGCTCGTGTCCTTGAGTGTGCGGGCTTGCTCGCGGGACAGACCCTCGGTGTGTCGGCGCTCGTCAAGCAGCTGACCGCAGCCGCGGCGGGCAAAGACGAAATCATCCCGACCCAAGTGCTGAACCGCCACAACAAGGTCATTGCCGCGATCACACCCGATCACAGAGATTCCTTCACGATCCGCGTCAAGTCGATGACGGAACAGCACCCGACGTACCGGATCGAGCACGCCAAGCTGATCCATGCCGCCTTCCTTGACACGCTCAAATCCTGGTTCGGGGAAAACTGATCCGAAAAGCCGCCTCATGTCGATGATTTCAACGTGTCAATGGAGGAGAATTACCATGCAGCCTGTTTTCGAAACCATGACCTTCCCGTTTGGCGACGTCAGGCGTCGCCATGCGCCGCTCAAGAGCTCAACCTTGCTGACGCTGCCGGAGACGGTGCGTCCCGACACGATTTTGGCCTGCACGACCTGCCCGGCCGGCAGCTGGTATCATGACGAGGCTGGGCTTGTTTGCTATTGCAGGGAGCGGCGGTACGTGTCGTGGCTCCCGGAGCAAAAGGCGATCGTGCTGTGCGACGACCGTGAACAGGTGCTGATGGAGCTTAATCAGCCGGACGATGGCTGAATTACGCGTCGTCATGTGGCGCGCGTCATCATGGCTTGGGCGATGGCAGACCCTCGTGCCCCTACAGTGGGAAGCAGGCTGCGAAGTTCGGTGAGGCACATCGCGTGGTGCAGACTCCGTGCCATTAACCGTTGCCGGGCTCGCGCGCCCTTCCGGACAGCGGCGGAACCGGAAGCTTGTGGACGATGAGCAAGCAACATCTTCGCGATCGTGATCGATCGGCATTCGTGATAGACGACCATGGCCGTCGCAATGACATAGACAAGCAGCGCGGCGCTGAATTTCGCGAGCTTGAGCACCACAAGGCCCAGGCCAAGTAAAATAAGCAATGTCGGCACGTGATTTGTCCTTTCCATTTTTCCCAAATAATGCTGGGTCACCCCAAATTATCTCCTTTTCGAGCTTTTGGTCGGTTACATCGCTGCCTCGATTTTGACCGGGCACATGCTGGTGGATGGGCAGCACCCGCAAACCGCCAGGTCGATCGACAGTCAATTCCTCCGTCGGGATCGCCCGCACCACGCTGGGCACCGATTCCGGCGACCGGATTGTGCACGACCGGCTTCCCGACTCTTTCACGCTGGATCGATCCGAGTCAGAATGGCTGTTGACGCTGCTTACCGCAGAAGAACTTCGTTACATCTTCGAAGGGTCAACCGATGACAAAAACCAGGATTGAACGCGCGCTCGGCTATGTGCGGGTCTCCACGCAGCGTCAGGCCGGTGGCGGCATCAGTCTCGAGAACCAGGAGGAGCGCCTCATTGCGCATTACGGCCAACGCGGGGTCGAGCTTGTCGAGATCTACCGAGATGGCGGCTTCTCGGGCACAACCGATGCCCGGCCCGGACTGCAGGCGCTATTCGAACACGCAATGCGGCCCGGTAGCGGCATTACCGAAATCGGCGTGTACAGTTTTTCGCGCCTGTTCCGCGACCATTATCTGCTCGAGCATCACCGTCGCCGGCTGAAGCGAGCGGGCGTGCGGCTGGTAGCCATCACTCAGGAAGTTGGCCACGACGCCGAAGGCGATCTGGTCCGCTCGGTGTTGTCGAATTTCGACGAATATCAGTCGCGCCAGACCGCCAAATTCACCACCGACACGATGAAGCGAAACGCTGAAGCGGGGTTCTGGAACGGCGGAACGCCGCCATTCGGCTATGTCACGGAAGTCGCCGAAATGCGCGGCCCCAAGGCGAAGAAGCGCCTCGCGATCGAACCGTCAGAGGCGTTGATGGTGAAGCAGATATTTCGCATGAAGCTCATCGGGATCGGCCATGGCCCGATGGGCTACAAGAAAATCGTCTGCCACCTGAACGCAAGCGGCGCAACGTTGCGCGGGCGCAAATGGCACGTCTCGAATATCAAGGACATCCTCAACCGCTCGACCTACTACGGCAAGCACCTCTACGGCGTTTATGACATCCGCAACAACATCAAACGCCCCAAAGAAGAATGGCAAACGATCGATGTGCCGGTCATTATTCCAGAAGCCGAATGGCTCGAGGTTCAGGCCGGTATTGCTCGCAACGCGATGCACATCACGCCCGCCCGTATCGTGTCCAGCCCCACCATGCTCGCCGGCATTGCCAAATGCGGTCACCCCGAATGCGGCAACGCGCTTACCATCGCAACCGGCAAGGGCGGGCGCTATCGATATTACCGATGTTCGCGCAGGCTCCGCCGAGGGGATACGGCGTGTGAAGGAACAAGCATTCGCGACGAAAAGCTCGAGGCCATTGTCATCGACGCCATGGCCGACCGGCTCCTGCGTCCCAACCGTCTCCAGCAATTGCTCGCCAATCTCCTCGATGACAGCTCCGCCGCTGTCCGCGAGCGTCAGGCGCATCTCAAAGCGCTGCGCACCGAGCGGACGCGGGTGGATGGTGCGATCCAGAACATGTTCGACTTTATCGAACAGGGCATCGTCAGCCCACGCGACAGCGATTTCACTGGTCGGCTAGCCAACCAGCGAGCCCGCCGCGCACATCTGGAACAGGAAATTCTTCTCGTCGAGCGCCAGCTTTCCACGGTCGAGCGGCGTGTCACGCCCGACGCCGTCGGTCGCCTCGGGGATGTTATCCTGGCCAAATTTCGCTCGAAAGACGCAACCACCCGCCAGGGCTATGCCCGGCGATTTATCGCCAAGGTCGAGGTAGCACCAAATCTCATCACGATAAGCGGCCCGGTCAAGCCGCTAGAAATTGCCGCCAGCTGCGGTCCCGATCTCCAGGCACCGACAGTGCCTTCCATTGATCGGGAGTGGTGCCCAGAAGAGGACTCCATCTGGCTGCCAAGTAACTGATCTCCGATCCTATTTTTGCTCGGGCGATCACCAGGAGCAACAATAGCAGCCACAGAAATCGATGCCAAGCACTCTTGAGCCGGGCGGCGTTAGTCGCATAGACTGGTCCTTGCCGATTGCCCGTGATCCGATGCGCCGGCGAATTGCCAGCGCCCACACGTCCAACGAGAACAGAGTCCAATGAATGACGAAATCGTGTTAGTGCCGCGTGGCACGAAAGGTCGACCGCAGGTCAGTCGCAAGCGCGCGGACCAGTTGATTGAAGCGCTTTTGATCGAAGTGGAGCGTATCAACAACGATCCGCTCCCGTGGTACGATGTGACGAAGTTGTCGATCTTCGGCAGCTATCTCTCATCTAAGTCGGTGCTCGGCGATCTCGACATCGCGGTGCGAACCACGCCGCGCTGGTTGCCGGAGTCGAACGGCTTTACACGTGCATGGCAAACCTTTCTTTCAGACTGTCCGCCTCCAATAGCGATCGCCCGCGACCAGTTGACCCTTATTCATTGGCCGCGTCTTTATGTCCTCAAGCGTCTCAAGCAGCTGGGTCGGGGCACCAGCATTCATTCCCAGCACGATCTGGACAGTTGCGGCTTTGAGAACGAAGTCATCTTTGAGAAATCGGAAAGCGATCTCCTCTTCTTGAAGTAGCGGCTTAGATGCGTAAGAACGTCGAGTTCGGCTTTCTCCCGATCCGAAAATTTTCTCAATTTTTTCAATCACTTAAGCGGTTTATGTTGGGGCCGGTCCTTACCTCGGTCCGTACTTTCGCGGCGGATTAATACGAACTACTGCGACCAACCGAATGAATTTGCGACGTGAAGAAGTGGGTAGTCCATCGAGCCGCGCGTGCCGCAGGCGAGCAACGAGAAATTTCCGCGTTCCGGTAGTATGGGAAGCGTACGCAGCAAAGGGCCGCCTACGCAGCTTTATCGCGGTCAGGAAGAAGGCTAGCCTTGCACGAGCCAATCTTCGGCTTCGCTGTACTTCAGGAACACCTTCGCCCTAGAGTCATCGATTATGCGATTTGCTTGAAACTTTAGAAGAGTTGACGAGAGGACGATTGCATATCGATCACCCTCGTGATTCAGGTATTTGCTGGGAGGGTCTAGACGTTCTGCAATATCCAGAGGCTGGACAGGAGCATCTCGCACATCCCCCAAGATTTTCACATCCCTAAACCGGCGCCTTGCCTCGTCAACATGGGTACGCATTTGCCCATTAAAGGCC
>CANJKQ010000161.1 GCA_947474905.1 Pseudomonadota bacterium
ACCGCCAATCGCATTGGCGAAAGCCCGGGCCAGGCGCCCAGCGTGTTCAACTGGTTCCGCCCCGGCTACACCCCGCCCGGCACCTCGATTTCGTCGAACGGCCTCGTCGCGCCGGAATTCCAGGTAACCAACGAGCCTTCGGTCATCGCTTACGTCAATTACATGCAATCGGTGATCGCCAATGGCGCGGGCGAGGCCAAGCCCGATTATTCCTCGCTCACCGTGCTGGCGACCGACAGCCAGGCGCTGCTCAACGAACTCAATCTGGTGCTTGCCGCCAATCAGATCAGCGCGGCGACGATCGCGCAGATGAAGACCGCGCTCGACACCATTTCGATTTCGACGAGCGCGGGCATCAATAACCGCATCTACGCGGCCATCCTGCTGGTGATGGCCGCGCCCGAATATCTGGTTCTTCGCTAAGGGGGTGGGGATGAGCAACGATGTTTCGCGCCGCGCCTTTTTGAAGCGCGCTTCCGCCCTCTCGCTGGCCGGGTCGGCAACGCCATTCGTGATGAACCTGGCCGCCATCGGCGAGGCGGCTGCCGCGACCGCAAGCGATTACAAGGCGCTTGTCTGCGTGTTCCTTTATGGCGGCAATGATTACGCCAACACGCTGGCGCCCTATGACACCAGCCGTTTCAATGTCTACGCCAGCCAGCGCACGGGGCTGAATTATACGCAGGCGCAGCTTGCGGCGACCGTGCTCAATCCGTCAGTGGCGCTGCCGGGTGGCGCACAATATGCGCTGGCGCCCGAACTCGCCAAGCTGCTGCCCATTTTCAACGCCGGAAAAATGGCGGTGGCGCTCAATGTCGGCACCCTCGTTCAGCCGACCACCAAGGCGCAATATCTTGCCAAAAGCGTGGCGTTGCCGCCCAAGCTGCTGAGCCACAACGACCAGCAAAGCTATTGGCAGGCCTCTTCGCCCGAAGGCGCGTCGTCAGGCTGGGGCGGGCGGATCGGCGATTTGCTGCAATCGGGCAATGGCACCGCGACGGTGACCTGCATCAACGTCAGCGGCAACGCGGTGTTTCTGACCGGCAAGGCAGCGGTGCAATATTCGGTGACGCCGTCGGGCCCAATCGGTCTTTCCGCGCGCACCGCCCTGCAGGGATCGACAGCGGCGGCAAATGTGCTGGCCTCGCTGATCAATGGATCGCTGGCGGGCAATCACCAGATGGAAAGCGCGCTGGGCCAGGTCGGCGGCCGCGCGCTCAACCTTTATACTCAGGTGTCGAGCGCGCTGGCGAGCGCACAAGCGACAACCACGCCGTTCCCCGCCGCTGCCGACAATCAAAGCTCGCTCGGCACGCAGCTCCAGCTTGTCGCGCGGATGATCTCCGTCAGCCAGCAATTGGGCGCCAAGCGGCAAGTCTTCTTCGTCTCGACCAGCCGGTTTGACACGCATGATGGGCTCGACACGCTGCACCCGGTGCTGCTCACCAACCTCGCGGATGCGTTGCGGGCGTTTTACGATACGACGGTGGAGCTTGGCGTCGCCAACCAGGTGACGACCTTTACCGCGTCCGATTTCGGCCGCGCGCTCACCTCCAATAACGACGGCACCGATCATGGCTGGGGTAGCATGCATTTCGTGCTCGGCGGCGCGGTGAAGGGCGGGCGCTATTATGGCATCAACCCGACATTGGCGAATAACGGCCCCGACGATATCGGCCAGGGCCGATTGATCCCCACCATGTCGGTTGATCAATATGGCGCGACGCTGGCGAGCTGGTTCGGCGTCGCCGCGTCCGACCTGACGACGGTGCTGCCCAACATCAACAATTTTGCAGGCTCCGCGCTGGGCACGAATGTGGGATTTGTCTGATCGGGTTTAGGTCGGCGCAGGGATGACGGTTGAAGGTGGATCAGGCCAGCTCGCGGCCGCTCCTTTCCTACAGCTAAAGCTCGCCCTATGCTGGCGCGGCGCTCTTTCCAATCGTCGACGCCGCAACGCCGCTGCCCGATGCCGCCGCCCGCAAGGGTGCTGGCAAAGCCCCATGGTCAGTGGGAACATTCGGGAACATTCGCGTGGGAAAGCCTGGTTCCGACAAAGCTGCAGCGTCGCGAAAGCGGCATAGAACCACGCTGCGCTAACCCTGCCGGCTGCGTTTGCCGCTGGCACCGACCCTGCTGATCTGCAAAGCATCCGTTATGACCGCCCCTCGCCATCGCACCCCTTTCATCCTGGCCACGATCTTCATCGACGCGATGGGGTTTGGCCTTGTCATGCCGGTGCTGCCGCGCCTGTTGATGCATATTGGCGGGCTTGATTTGTCGCAGGCGATCAATGTCGGCTCGTGGATGGGGCTGTGCATGGCCCTGGCGACTTTTTTCGCCGCGCCGGTGATCGGCAATATGAGCGACCGGTTCGGACGGCGGCCGATGCTGCTGGCGGCATTGGGCCTGCTTGCGATCGATTATCTGGTGATGGCGGCGGCCAACAGCCTGGCGCTGCTGTTCGTCAGCCGTACTTTGTCGGGCGGGTTCGGCGGCAGCTATGGCGCGGCGCAGGCCGCGCTCGCCGACACGACCCGGCCAGAGGATCGCGCGCGCACCTTTGGCTATGTCAGCGCCGCATTCGGCGTCGGCTTTGTCATTGGCCCGGCGATCGGCGGCCTGCTGGGCTCGCTGGGGGACCGCGCGCCGTTCATTGCCGCAGCCGCGCTGGCGGGCGCCAATTTCGTCTATGGCCTGACGGTCTTTCCCGAAACGCTGACGCCTGAGCATCGCCGCCGCTTTGAGTGGCGCCGCGCCAACCCGCTGGGGGCGTTGCAGGCAGCGCGCGCGATTCCGGGAATGACGGCGGCAGCGGGCGTGCTGGTGCTGTGGCAGATCGCGAGCCTGGTCTATCCGCTGACCTGGAGCTTTTACGCCATCGCCGCCTTTGGCTGGTCGACCGGGATGATCGGCGCGAGCCTGGCGATCGTCGGCTGCGTCATCGCGGCCAGCCAGACCTTGCTGACCGGTCCGGCCGTCAAGCGGCTGGGGGAGCGCGATGCCGCGACGATCGGCCTGATCGGCGCGACCGCCGCCTTCCTCATCTATGCCTTTGCGCGCTCGACGCTGATGGCGTTTGTGCCGATGCTGGGCATCGCGATCCAGAGCCTGGTCCAGCCCAGCCTGATGGCGATGCTGTCGCGCCGCGCCACCGCCGATACGCAGGGCGAGGTTCAGGGTGTCGCCGCGATGGCGATGGGGGTGGGATCGGTCGCCGCGCCGTTGATCCTGACCCAGCCGCTCGCCTGGTTTACTGCCGCCGATGCGCCGGTCTATTTCCCCGGCGCGGCGTTCATCGTCGCGGCGCTGTTCGCGCTGCTGGCGCTGGCCCGGCTGCGCGCGCTGCCCAGGGTGGTGCCGTCATGATCGTCTGGAATGCTGGCCAGCGCCCCGAGCACCCAGTCAACCGCGCCATTACCGATGCTACGCCGGTGTCGCACAACCGCGACCGGAAAGCGCCGCAGCGCGACTGGCGGCTCGACCACGGCAAGGCTGAAATGCGTCGCAAAGGCCTCCACCAATGCGCGCGGCAACGTGGCGACCAAATCGGTACGCGACACCGTGGCCAGCGCCGCCAGGAAATAGGGCAATGCCGCAACCACCCGCCGCTCGCGCCCCAGCTTTGCAAGCGCCTGATCAGCGATGCCGCGCCGCTCACCCGATTGACTGACGATGAGATGCCGCTCGCCACAATAGCCGTCGAGCGTCGCGAGCTGCGCGAGCCGGGGATGGTGCGCGCGTGCGACCACCGCATAACCTTGGTCGAATAGAGGCTCGGCGACGAAACTGTCATTGGGCGCGCGCAAAAAGCCGATCGCAATCTCCACTTCGCCCCGTTCCAGCGCGTGAAGCGCGGGCTGTCGCGCCATTGGCAGAAACGTCAGGTTCAGCCCTGGCGCTTCGCGTTCCGCCGCCGCCAGCAAAGGCGCGGCGAATAGTGCGCAATGATAATCCTGCGCGGCGATGCGGAGCTCGGCGGTCGATGTCGCCGGGTCAAAAGGCGCCCCCGACGCCAGAGCCTCGCGCGCAAGATCGATGATGGCGCGTATCTTGGGTTCCAGCGCCACGGCCCGCGGCGTCGGCTCCACCCCGTGCGGCCGGCGGATGAAGAGTGGATCGTCCAGAATGTCGCGCAGCCGCGCAATGGCATGGCTGATCGCCGATTGCGTCTGCCCCAGCCGCTCCGCCACCACCGTCAGCCGCTGGTGGCGCATCGTCTCAGCAAACACCACCAGCAGGTTCATGTCGAGGCGACGAAGATCACGATCGTTCATTGGCGATATGCAGCGGTTTCATTTGAGTGATTTGCCAAAGGTTCATATCTGCGTCGCGTCATCCTGACAAAGAGCTATATCGGGAGTATCGCGGATGAGCCTGAAGGACGCTAACCCTGTCAATCGCCGTAACCCCAAGCGGGTCGCGATCATCATCTCCAATCCCGCCGTGTCGACGACGACGGGTTGGCCGGTCGGTTTTTGGTGGTCGGAGCTGACTCAT
>CANJKQ010000162.1 GCA_947474905.1 Pseudomonadota bacterium
CGCCTTGACGCCCAGATAGACGCCCAATGCCGTCGAAGGGCCGGGATTGCCGCCCGCAGCACCACTTGCCACCGGCAGGCCGGAGACATGCTTGGTCTCGGTCGCGATCGTCACCATGTCCTGGTCCGACATGCCGACATCTTCCGCCGTCACATAGCGCCCGCCGAGCGACTGAATGGCGCGGCCAAAGGCCTTGAGCAATTCGGGCGTCTTGGCTCGGCCCGGCCCCGCCAGCACCACGCCCTTGCCGCCGCCCATGGGCAGGCCGGCCATGGCGTTCTTATAACTCATGCCGCGCGACAGGCGCAGCGCGTCGGTGATCGCATCCTGCTGGTTCGGATAATGCCAGAAGCGCACACCGCCACCCGCCGGCCCTAAATGCGTCGAGTGGATCGCGATGACTGCCTGCAGCCCCGATTTGGGATCGGTGAAGAGGTGAACGCCCTCATGGTCGTCAAAATCGGGAAAGCCCCAGCGGCTGGTCACGGATCACCCCTGAACGCGAGTGGATGGGGCGACCGACGGGAATTGAACCCGCAACCTCTGGTACCACAAACCAGCGCTCTAACCGATTGAGCTACGGTCGCCGTAGAGACCGCGCCCCCTAGCGGTTGGCGGGTGCCAGCGTCAAGGCTGATGGGGCATGGCATGGCGGGAAAGATGGGCATGCCGCAATCCCGCTGGCCAAGCGCGCCGCGCTTTGGCAGCATCGCGGCATGGCGACGCCGCTTTCCCTGCCCGCCGACCTGCCATTGACCTGCGGCTTGCCGGGCGCGCCCATTGTCGCCCGGCTTTCCGCGACGGCAGGCGTGCAGCGGACGCCCTCGCCCAAGCTCACGCTGTTTCAGTATCGCGGTTTTCTGAGCGCGGCGGAATGCGCGCCGTTCATCACGCGCATTGATGAGCAGCGCCGCCCGTCCACCGTCTCCGACTATAATGGCGATGCCGGCTTTCGCACGAGCGAGACGTGCGACATCCCGCGCGACGATCCTGCCTCGATCGCGCTCGACCTGAAAATCGCGGCGCTGACCGGTCTTGACCCTGCTTATGGCGAGCCGCTGCAGGGCCAGCGTTATGCGGTCGGCCAGGAATTCAAGCAGCACACCGATTATTTCGAACCGAACGGCGTTGATTATCAGCTTTATTGCGGCGTCCATGGCCAGCGGACCTGGACGGTAATGATCTATCTGAACGAGCCGATCGCCGGCGGCGCCACCCGGTTCAAGGCGATCGACAAGATTTTTCAACCCGAAACCGGCAAATTGCTCGCCTGGGACAATCGCCGAGCCGATGGCACGCCCAACCCCGCCACTCTGCACGCCGGAATGAAAGTGCGCGCGGGCGCCAAATATGTGCTGACCAAATGGTTCCGCGAACGGACCTGGGGCTAATCGCCGACCGCCCAACGCCCGCCGAAGGTCGCGAATGTTCCCCAATGTTCCCACTGACCATGGGGTTTGCGCGGACGCTCGCTTACGCGCCCCGGTTGGCCGATAAAGTGCGGGCGACAATGGGAAAGAGCCGCAGCACTATAGGCCGGGAAGCGGCTGTAGGACATTGGCCGTCCTTGGCCCTCATGGCCAGAGCCAAATGCCAGCCATCCGCCGCCGGATGGTGGGCGCGACAGGGATTGAACCTGTGACCCCACCCGTGTGAAGGGTGTGCTCTACCGCTGAGCTACGCGCCCGATATCCGGGGAAAGTGATGCGGGCGACGGCCCCGCGTCACCCAATCAGGCGGCGCCCTTTAGCACGGCGCCAGTGCTTGTCCAGCCCCGCCATCGACGGGGCTGGACGAGAAATATCAGTTTACCGCGTCCTTCAGGCCTTTACCGGCCTTGAACTTGGGCTGGGCCGATGCCTTGATCGTCATCGGCTCGCCGGTGCGCGGATTGCGACCCGTGGATGCCTTGCGCTTGCTGACGGAAAAGGTGCCAAAGCCGACCAAGCGGACTTCATTACCTTTTTTGAGTGATCCGGTGATGGCGTCGAAAACGGCCTCAACCGCCTTGCTGGCATCGCCCTTGCCGAGGCCCGAGGCATCGGCAACCGCTCCGATCAATTCCTGCTTGTTCATCCAGGGAACCCCCGTTTCGTCTTGTTTATAAACTGAGTCGCGGCCTAGGCCGGAGGCGCAGTAACGCCTCTCCGCCCGTCGCTGTCAAAACAAAATCGTCACAATTGGCGTAACAGCCGCACAAAAAAGGCTGAATTCCGCGTTTAGTGATGCACTTCCCCCGCCGATTGCACGCCCGCAGGCGGAAAAGCGGCCATCTCATCGGCGTCGGTCCAGTCGATCGCGGTCAGCGGCTCGGTCAAGGCGAGCCGCAGCACTTCATCGACATGGCGGACCGGGACGATCGACAGGCCCTCGCGGATATTCGCCGGGATTTCCGACAAATCCTTCTCATTTTCCTGGGGGATAAGCACCGTGGTGATGCCGCCGCGCAGCGCCGCCAACAGCTTTTCCTTCAGGCCGCCAATCGGCAGCACGCGCCCGCGCAGCGTGACTTCACCCGTCATCGCCACATCGCGGCGCACCGCCACCCCGGTCAACGTCGAGACGATCGAGGTGACGATGCCGATCCCCGCCGATGGGCCATCCTTGGGCACCGCGCCTTCGGGCAAGTGGATGTGAATGTCCTTGCGGGCGAAAACGCTGGGCTTGATGCCATAGCTCGGAGCGCGCGCTTTCACGAAGCTCATCGCGGCTTCGACCGATTCCTTCATCACATCGCCGAGCTTGCCGGTGGTCTTCACCCCGCCCTTGCCCGCAACCGTGACGCTTTCGATCGTCAACAGCTCACCGCCCACCTCGGTCCAGGCAAGCCCTGTGACCGCGCCGATCTGATGCTCCTCCTCCGACACGCCGAAGCGATATTTGCGGACGCCGGCGAACTCATGGAGATTGTCGGGCGTCACTTCAATGCGCTCGGCCTTGCCTTCCAGGATGCGGCGCAACGCCTTGCGCGCCAGCTTGGCGATTTCGCGTTCCAGCGTGCGGACGCCCGCCTCGCGCGTGTAATAGCGGATCAGGTCGCGCAGGCCGGCCGACGTCAGGACGAACTCGTCATCCTTCAGCCCATGCGCCTCGATCTGCTTCTTGATCAGATGGCGCTCGGCGATCTCGACCTTCTCATCCTCGGTATAGCCTTCGAGCCGGATGATCTCCATGCGATCGAGCAGCGGCTGCGGCAGGTTGAGCGTGTTGGCCGTGCAGACGAACATCACGTCCGACAAGTCGAGGTCGATTTCGAGATAATGGTCCTGAAAGCGGTTATTCTGCTCAGGGTCGAGCACTTCGAGCAACGCCGACGCCGGATCGCCCCGGAAATCCTGGCCCAGCTTGTCAATCTCCTCGAGCAGGAACAGCGGGTTGGACGTGCCGGCCTTTTTCAGATTGGCGACGATCTTGCCGGGTAGTGAGCCGATATAGGTGCGCCGGTGGCCGCGAATCTCGGCCTCATCGCGCACGCCGCCCAGCGACTGGCGGACGAATTCGCGCCCCGTCGCCTTGGCGATCGATTTGCCCAGGCTGGTCTTGCCGACGCCGGGCGGACCGACGAGGCACAGAATCGGCCCCTTCAGCTTGTTGGTGCGTGCCTGCACCGCAAGATACTCGACAATGCGGTCCTTGACCTTGTCGAGCGCATAATGATCCTCATCAAGCACCGCTTGGGCCGAGGCGATGTCGCGCTTCAGCTTGGATTTCTTGCCCCAGGGCAGGCCGAGCAGCACATCGAGATAATTGCGCACCACCGTTGCTTCGGCTGACATCGGCGCCATTGTCTTCAGCTTCTTGAGCTCGCCCTGCGCCTTGGTGCGCGCTTCCTTGGAGAGCTTGAGCGTCGCGATCTTCTGGGTCAGCTCGGCGATCTCATCGCCCTCGCCTTCCTCGCCCTCATTGCCCAGCTCACGCTGAATCGCCTTGAGCTGCTCGTTGAGGTAATATTCGCGCTGCGTCTTCTCCATCTGGCGCTTGACGCGGCTTTTGATCTTCTTTTCGACCTGGAGCACGCCAAGCTCGCCTTCCATGAAGGCATAGACCATTTCGAGCCGCTTGGCAGGATCGGCCTCAACCAGCAGCGACTGCTTGTCCGATACCTTGATCGCGATATTGGCGGCAACGGCATCGGCCAGCCGCGACGGGTCTTCGATTTCGGCCAGTTGCACCGCCGTTTCGGCGGGCAGCTTGCGGTTGAGCTTGGCGTAATTCTCAAACTGCTCGACCACCGAGCGCATCAGCGCCAGCGTTTCCTGGCTCAGACGCCCCACCGCGTCGGGCAGCGCGCGATCAAGCGCGTCGGCGGCGTCGCTCAGATCCGACGCGCCGTCATCGCCCTCAAGCACGGTCACGTCGGCCGTCAAATGCCCGCCCGACGAGGTGCCAAGCTGTTCGAGCCGCGCGCGACGCTTGCCTTCGACCAGCACGCGCACCGTGCCGTCAGGCAGCTTCAGCAGCTGCAGCACGGTTGCGGTGACGCCGATGTCATACAGATC
>CANJKQ010000163.1 GCA_947474905.1 Pseudomonadota bacterium
ACTTTGGCTGACCTTGTGCTCTACGCCTATACGCACGTCGCCGATGAGGGAGGCTTTGATCTGGCCGCCTATCCCGCCGTGCAATCCTGGCTGGCGCGCATAGCAGCGGTGCCGGGGCACGTGTCGATCGCCGCTTAGCCTCCTCGACGCTGTCGCGGGAACGCGCGGGGGCGTAACGGTGTTGGGGAGATGATGCCGGGTCGCCACGCCTCCTTTTCCCGCCCGCGCGATCGCCTGATCGCGATTGCGACCGCGATGCTGTTGCAGCTTGGCCTGGTCTATGTGCTGATCGCGGGCTTTGCCGTCACCATCGCGCGGCATCTGCACGAGCAATTGACGGTGATCGGCATCGCCGTGTCCCCGCCGCCGCCACCGCCGCCGTCCGTAACGGTGGAGCCGCGCCCGCAACGGGCAACAGGCAAAGCCGCGCCCGCCGCCAAAAGCGCGCACGCCGCCCCAATAGTGGCGCCGGTCATTACGCGTCAGCCACAGCCCGAGCTCGCAGCGAACAAGCCCGGTGCCGGCACCAGCGCCACACAGGGGGCGAGCGTACAGGGCATTGGCAGCGGGGCAGGCGGCGTCGGCAGCGGCACGGCAAGCGGCGGGTCAGGCGCGGGGGATGGCGATGGCGGTACCGATGCCGAACTGATCAGCGGCGAGATCAGGGAGCATGATTATCCGCCCGACGCCTTTGCGGCCCGGCGCAGCGGGCGGGTGGGGCTGCGCTTTACGGTCGGCGTCAATGGCCGCGTTACCGATTGCCGGGTGACGCGCTCAAGCGGTACGCCCGAGCTGGACGCGGTCACCTGCGCGCTCATCATCAAACGCTTTCGCTACCGCCCCGCGCTCGACGCCATGGGGCGTCCGGTGCCGCAACAGGTGGTCGGTGACCATGACTGGGTGATCCCCGCACTGCCACCGTCTGAAAAAGGCGAGGAAGACGAGGGCTAGGGAAGCGGCCCCCAATGAAACAGGGCGGGCATCGCGGCCCGCCCTGCATCGTCCTGCCTGTGCCCGATCCCTGCGCCCGATCAGCGCTCGGTATAGTAGCGGCAGCGTTTCTTGGCAGTGATCGATCGGTCGATGGCGCGGCCGGCAAAGGCGCCGCCAACGCCACCAGCCACGGCACCCAGCACGCCGCCACCCAGCGCCGCGCCCGCAACCGCGCCGCCGGCGCCACCCGCGACCAGGCCCGTGGTGCCCTTTGACCGGCGGCAAACCTTGTGCACGGTCCGGCCGTGATACGTCGTCGTCCGTGCCGCCGCAAAGTCAGCCGGCACAACCATCGCCGGCATGGCCACCGCGACCGCGCCCATCGTCAACATGAATTTCCGCATCGTCCATCCCCTAACATAAGTGCAGGTCATCGACGTAACGATTGGTGCCATGAATGGTTGCATGACGCCATGGCTTTTCGTGCGCGCCCAGCGGAAAAGCGTGCGGCAGCCTGATTTATGACACTCCTCGCGCCGAATATGACAATGGCGAGTCGGCTTGCGATTCCAACTGTAACATTTGCTCGCCATAGCGGCCGGATCAAATCAGGCCGAGATGGTTTATGGACGGGGAATCAATAGCTAGAGTGGCGGACATGGTATCGGGCAGCCATGGCGACATTGCGAGCTTTGCCGATTTTGCCCATTCGGTGCCCGCGATTCCGGAAAAGCACGTCACGGAACGGCGCAAATATCGCACCATCTGGATTTCCGACGTTCATTTGGGCACGCGCGGCTGCAACGCCGATATGCTGATCGACTTTCTCGATCACGTCGACAGCGATGTGCTTTATCTGGTTGGCGACATCATCGATGGCTGGCGGCTGAAGCGCAAATTCTATTGGCCGGCGCAGCATAATGACATTGTCTGGCGCGTGTTGAAGCGTGCCAAGCGCGGCACGCGCGTCATCTATATTCCCGGCAATCATGACGAGGTGTTTCGTCAATTTACCGGTCTCAATTTCGGCGGGGTCGAAATCCGCCGTCAGGCGATCCACGAAACCGCCGATGGCCGTCGTTTGCTGGTGCTGCACGGCGATGAATTCGATGCGATCACGCTGGCGCATCGCTGGCTCGCGCATATTGGCGATTTTGCCTATACCGCGCTGATGGGCCTTAATCGCTGGGTCAACAATATCCGCCGCTGGCTCAACCTGCCTTATTGGTCGCTGAGCAAGCACGCCAAGGCACGCGTCAAGAACGCGGTCGAGTTCATTTCCAATTATGAGGAAGTGGTGGCGCAGGCTGCGGGCGCGCGGGGCGTCGATGGCGTGGTGTGCGGCCATATCCACACCGCCGAAATCCGTCAGATCAACGGTGTGCAATATTATAACGACGGCGACTGGGTGGAGGGTTGCACCGCGCTGGTCGAACATTACGATGGGCGTATGGAAGTGCTCCACTGGGCAGATGAGATTGCGGTCCGCAACCTCGCCAGCGTCGCGGCGATCGCGGCCTGAGCGGCGTGCGGATCGCCATCGCCACCGACGCGTGGTCGCCCCAGGTAAATGGGGTGGTGCGGACGTTGCAATCGGTGCGCGCCGAGCTGGAGGCGATGGGCCATGATGTGCTCGTCGTCTCGCCCGATCTGTTTTATTCGATGCCGTGCCCGACCTATCCCGAAATCCGGCTGGCCTTTGCGCGCACGGCGGCGGTGGGCAAGATGCTTGCCGATTTCGGCCCACAGGCAATCCATCTGGCGACCGAGGGCCCGGTTTGCCTTGCCGCGCGGCGCTGGTGCCTGGCCAATGGCTATCCGTTTACGACGGCCTATCACACCCAGTTTCCCGATTATGTTTCGGCGCGCATCGGCATCGATCCCGAATGGATCTGGCGCTATATCAGCTGGTTCCACTGGCCGGCTCAGGCCGTGCTGGCGTCGACTCCGTCGATCGCGGCCACCTTGCGCGCGCATGGGCTGGAGCGGATCAAGCCCTGGGGGCGCGGCGTCGACCTGGGCATTTTCGGTGGTGAGCTGACGCCCGATCCCGCGCTGCAGGCGATGAAAGTGCGCGGCGAAGGGCCGATCCAGCTTTATGTCGGCCGCATCGCCATTGAAAAGAATATCGAGGCGTTTCTGCAGGCCCAACATCCCGGTACCAAGGTGCTGGTGGGGGATGGCCCCGCGCGCGCGGCGTTGACGGCGCGCTATCCCGATGCGCATTTTCTAGGCCCCAAATTCGGCGCTGAACTCGCCGCTTGTTATGCGGCGGCTGATGTATTCGTCTTCCCCAGCCGCACCGATACCTTTGGGCTCGTCATGATCGAAGCGCTGGCGTGCGGCGTGCCGGTGGCGGCCTATCCCGTTACCGGGCCGGTCGATGTGCTGAAGCCCGGCGTCGGGGTGATGGATGACGATCTCGACACCGCGATTGCGGCGGCGTTGCTGCTCGATCGCGACGATTGCCGCGCTTATGGCCAGGGCTTCACCTGGCGGGCAAGCGCGCGGCAATTCCTCGATGCGCTGGCGCCCTTTGGCCTTGACGAGGCGCTGGCGGCTTAGGCGCGGTGGCCGGATGGCTGGGATTGTGTGCCAACCGCCATGCGACGCCGCTCTTGCCCCCGCCCGCCGATCGCATTAAGTCACGCATAAGCAAGGCCGCTCCGTGATGGGGCGGCCCTAATTATTTCTGGCCGCTTCGGCGGCGACGTGATTTCAGGAGTTTCACCCGTGGCCCAGCCGCTCATGCCGCACGCGACCGCCGCCTGGCTGGTCGACAATACGTCGCTCAGCTTTCAGCAGATCGCTGATTTTTGCGGGCTGCATATTCTGGAAGTGCAGGCGATCGCCGATGATACCGCCGCGACCAAGCTGACCGGTCGTGATCCCGTCCGCGCGCACGAACTGACGCAAGAGGAGATTGATCGCGGCCAGGCCGACCCCGATTATCGGCTGCAGATGATCAAGGGCCCCGATCAGGTCCGCCGCACCAAGGGTCCGCGCTATACCCCTGTTTCCAAGCGGCAGGACAAGCCCGATGGCATTGCCTGGATCATCCGCAATCACCCCGAGATTTCGGACGGGGCGATCGGCAATCTCATCGGCACCACGCGCACCACCATCGCCGCAATCCGCGATCGCACGCATTGGAACATCGCCAACATCACGCCAAAGGACCCGGTGACGCTGGGCCTGTGTTCGCAGCGTGAGCTTGATGCGATCGTTGCCAAGGCGGCGAAGGCGGCGGGCATCCAGGCGCCGGTCGACAGCCGACTGGAAGGGGATCGCGAGGCGCTGATCAGCGAACTGCGCGCCCAGCGCGAACAGGCGGTGCGTGACGCCGAAGCCGCCGCCCATGCCGCTGAGCATGGCGCCGAACTCGATGCCGACACGCTGTTCAAGCAATAGGCGCCAGCGGTGGCGACGACTTCGCCCGATGCGTCGCTGACCAGCGATGAAAGCTTTGTCGCGACCAACCATCGCGGCCTGACCTATCCCTTCGGTCGCCGCACGCCGCAGCCGGGCGAGGCGATGGAAATCGCCCCTGGCCTCC
>CANJKQ010000164.1 GCA_947474905.1 Pseudomonadota bacterium
CCTGAAGGGGAGAGGGCTTTTGGCTTACTCCTCGATCGGCACGTAATTCAGCTGCTTCAGCGCCGCCATCAGCGTGCCTGCCCAATGCTCAGGCACGGCCTGCGTGCCCATCGCCCAGGCCATGATATCGACGTCCTGCTCCTCGAGCAGCGCTTCGAATTGCTCGATCTCGGCGTCGTTCCATGTCGCGGCATGCGCGTCGAAGAACCCGCCGATCAGCAGATCGGCTTCCTTGGTGCCACGATGCCAGGCGCGGTAGCGCAGGCGTTTCAGGCGCGTGTCTTGGTCCATCGGCTCCAACGGCAATTGGCCGGCCGTGCTTTGCGCGCACCGCCGGCTGGTGATCTTGGTCGCAACGCCCGTTCGCCCTGACCTTGTCGAAGGGCCGCTCTTCCCGCAAGAAGGCGGACAGGGCTTCGACAGGCTCAGCCCGAACGGAGAGCGAGAGCAGCCCCCTTAGTCATGCGGCCCGAAATCCTCAATCCATTGTTCGCCGAAGTGACCGCGCTGAAAGGCGTTGGCGCCGCGCTTGCCAAACCGCTCGACCGGCTGGGGCTGCAGCGCGTTGTCGATGTGGCGTTCCATTTGCCGACGGGCTTTATCGATCGGCTGCCGCGCGAGGAGCTGATGGCGGCGGATGTCGGCCGCACCATCGCGATCACGCTGACGCCGGTCGATTATCGCCAGAGCATGGGCCGCGGGCCGATGCGCGTCCATGCGACCGACGCACTCGGCAATTACGTCACCCTCGTCTATTTCGGCGGCAATGCCGGCTGGGTGAGGAAGCTGTTGCCGCTGGGCGAGGCGCGGCGCGTGTCGGGGCGGCTCGATGCCTATGGCCAGGAATTGCAGATCGTCCATCCCGATTATGTTCTGCCGCTGGCCGAGGCCGACGATCAGCCCGAACGGGAGGCGATCTATCCGCTTTCCGAAGGCCTCACCTCGCGGCGGTTGGGGCAGCTGGCGGAACAGGCGCTGGCTCGCGCGCCGGATTTGGCTGAATGGATCGAGCCGGGGTTGCTCGCGACGCGGGGCTGGCCCGGGTGGCGCGAGGCGCTGGCCCGCGCGCATGCCGACCCCGCCGATGCCAAGGCACGCGAGCGGCTGGCCTATGACGAGGTGTTCGCCAACCAATTGGCGTTGATGCTGGTGCGGGCGAGCAACCGGGCGCGGCGGGGGCGGGCATTGGTGGGGGACGGGCGGCTGCGCGACCGCCTCAACCTGCCCTATCGCCCGACCGGGGCGCAGGCACGGGCGATCGCCGAGATTGCAGGCGACATGGCGCAGGCCCAGCCGATGCTGCGGCTGCTGCAGGGCGATGTCGGATCGGGCAAGACATTGGTGGCGGCGATGGCGCTGCTCATTGCGGTGGAGGCGGGCGCGCAGGGCGCGTTCCTTGCCCCGACCGAAATTTTGGCGCGGCAGCATTATGACAGTGTGCGATCGCTGCTTGCCGGTCTGCCGGTCAACATCGCGGTACTGACCGGGCGCGACAAGGGACGCGCGCGCGAAGCCACGCTGATGGGGCTGGCCGATGGATCGATCGACATTCTGATCGGCACCCACGCGATTTTTCAGGAAGCGGTGGCGTATAAGGATCTGGGGCTGGTCATTGTCGACGAACAGCACCGCTTTGGCGTCGCCCAGCGCATGTTGCTGACCGAAAAGGGCCAGCAGCCGCCGCATCTGCTGGCGATGACCGCAACGCCGATTCCACGCACGCTGACGCTGGCGCTGTACGGCGAAATGGACGTGAGCCGCCTCGACGAAATGCCCCCGGGCCGCCAGCCGATCGAAACGCGCGTGGTGTCAGAGGATCGCCTGCCCGAGGTCGTCGAGGCGCTGGGCCGGCATCTCGGCGAGGGGGGACAGGCCTATTGGGTGTGCCCGCTGGTTGAGGAAAGCGAAAAGACCGATCTTGCCGCCGCAGAGGCGCGTGCCGAGGCGCTGCGCCTGCGCTTTGGCGCAGAGCAGGTGGGGCTGGTCCATGGCCGCATGAAGGGGCCTGACAAGGACGCGGTGATGGCCGCCTTTGCCGCCGGGCGGATCGGGGTGCTGGTGGCGACGACCGTGATCGAGGTCGGCGTCGATGTGCCCAATGCGACGCTGATCGTCATTGAGGCGGCGGATCGTTTTGGCCTGGCGCAGCTTCACCAATTGCGCGGCCGGGTGGGGCGGGGGACGGGCAAGTCGAATTGCCTGTTGATCCGGGGCGCGGCGCTGAGCGAGACGTCGCGCGCGCGGCTCGCGCTGATGCGCGAGACCAATGACGGCTTCCGCATCGCCGAGGAGGATTTGCGGCTGCGGGGCGCGGGCGAGTTGCTCGGCACGCGGCAATCGGGCGAGATGCGTTTCCGGCTGGCGAGCGAGGAGCAACTGGGCGCGCTGTTGCCGATTGCGACCGATGACGCGCGCTTGCTGATTGATCGCGATGGCGGGCTGGCGGGGCCAAGGGGGCAAGCGGCGCGGACGGCGCTGTATCTGTTTGAGCGCGATGCCGGGGTGGCGCTTTTGAGGTCGGGGTAACTGACGGTCATTGCAGGGAGCGTCGGCGACGCAGCAATCCAGCCCCTGTGCTGCGGTCAAGGATTGTTCGGGACGGCTATTTCCCCTTCATCAGCACCGCGAGCAGCTCATAATAATCCGCGAGCGCGATCGTCTGTTCTAGCTCGCAGCCGATGCGACCGCCCAGCGACCAGCGGATCTGCGCCATCACCCCGCCAATGACGGGGAGCAGCACGCGAATACGGTCATCAACGCCAAGCGGCGTTTCGCAGCGCGCCATCAAGCCCATGGCCGAGATATTGACGATCAGCAGGTTGAATGGCTGGCCGTCGCCGCCAATCCCCCGCGCGCGGTAATGAACCTCGTCGCGGACGAGTGCCCGGTCATCCGATGACGCCAACGCGGCCCGCGTCGCCATGGTCTTGGTTCCCTCTGCTGGCCCGGAAAAATACCTAGGGAACCAGCCATGAAGCGGTGGGCAACAAATGTAATTAATGCTGTGTTTGCTAAGGTTTAGCGCGGGTGGTCGTCCCAAATTTGCCGTCACCCCGGGCTCGACCCGGGGTCCCGCTTCTTTTGCAGCTGGATAAGTAAGCGGGACCCCGGCTCAAGGCCGGGGTGACGGATGATCGAGATCAGTCAGCTAGGTGTCAGCAGCCCGTGATGCTTCTTGCCCGACGAAATCCGCACGGGCGCGTCCGTCAGCGTCACGATCGCGGCTTCATCCGCCACGCGCTCGCCATCGACGCGGGCGCCGCCGCCCTTGATCAGTCGCCGCGCTTCGCCCTTGGACGCGGCGAGGCCCAGCGCCACCAGCGCATCAACCACGCTGATCGCGCCGTCCGCGACGGCATAGGTAGGTAGCGCCTCGCCCGCCGCGCCTTCCTCAAAGGTCTTGCGCGCGGTCTCCGCTGCTTCGGCGGCGGCATCCCCGCCCCGGCACAAGGCGGTCGCGGCATCGGCGAGCCGCTTTTTCGCCTCGTTGATCTCGGCGCCTTGCAGCGCTTCGAGCCGGGCAATCTCGTCGAGCGGCAAATCGGTGAACAGCTTCAGGAACCGGCCAACATCGCGATCATCGGTATTCCGCCAGAATTGCCAATAATCATAGGCCGATAGCTGATCCGCGTTCAGCCACACCGCGCCGGCCGCGGTCTTGCCCATCTTGGCGCCGTCCGCCGTGGTGATGAGCGGCGTCGTCAGCCCGTAAAGCTCGGTGCCGTCGATGCGGCGGGTAAGCTCGATGCCGTTGACGATATTGCCCCATTGGTCGGATCCGCCCATCTGCAAGCGGCAGCCGACGCGCCGCGATAGCTCCAGGAAATCATAGGCCTGGAGGATCATGTAATTGAATTCGAGGAAAGTCAGCGGCTGCTCCCGATCGAGCCGCAGCCTGACTGAGTCAAAGCTCAGCATGCGGTTGATGGTAAAATGCCGCCCGACGTCGCGCAGGAACGGGATATAGGCAATCGCGTCGAGCCAATCGGCATTGTCGACCATGATCGCGTCGGTCGGGCCATCGCCAAAGCTCAGGAACCGCTCGAACACGCGGCGGATCGAGGCGATGTTGCCCTGAATCGCGGCATCGTCAAGCAATTTGCGGCTTTCATCCTTGCCCGATGGATCGCCGACCTTGGTGGTGCCGCCGCCCATCACGACGATCGGCTTGTGGCCGGCCTGTTGCAGGCGGCGCAGCATCATGATCTGGACCAGGCTGCCAATGTGGAGCGACGGCGCGGTCGCGTCAAAGCCGATATAGCCCGGCACGACCTGCTTTTGGGCCAGCGCGTCGAGCGCGGCGGCATCGGTCAGCTGGTGGATATAGCCGCGCTCATCGAGCAGGCGGAGCAGATCGGACTGGTATTGGGTCATGACAGGGGTGCGCTTAGGGCAAAGGAGGCGTGAAGGGCAATATTGGCGGTAAGGGGCTGCAAGTCTCGGTCTTGACCGTCAAACCCTCTCCCCTTGCG
>CANJKQ010000165.1 GCA_947474905.1 Pseudomonadota bacterium
CGGCTTAATCCCAACGCGGCCACTCTTGTGCCGTCGTCGGTCAGTTCCCAGATCATCGCCTCACGCTGAGCCATCTGAAAGCCCACGCCATGCAGACCGAAAACCGTTTTTTTGACGATCTCGCCAAGTTCATCAACGGTGCGGCGGGCACGCTGGCCGGCATGGGGCGCGAGGCGGAAGCGGCGGCGCGGGAACGCACCAAGGAATGGATTGGCGGGCTGGATTTCGTCGCGCGCGAGGAATTTGAAGCGGTAAAGGCAATGGCAGCGGCAGCGCGCGATGAAGCCGATGCGCTGAAGGCCCGTGTCGCGTCGCTCGAAGCCGCGCTCGCCGGGGATAAATCGGCATCGAAGGCGAAGAAATAGCCCCTGAACGCGCGATCTTTTCCACAATTTTCGGCAAGATCGGTCCGCTTTGGGATGACTATGCGCTTGCGGCGCCGCGTGCCGGGCGCCACGCATATCGTCGGCGACCACCGGCGCGACCGGCGATAGGATGACGACATGAAGCTGACCGAACATGATGATGAGCGCGATGACGCCGCGCCGATCGACATGCTCGAAAGCTATTTCGCCGCGCATGGCTGGGAACATGAGCGCCAGGACGAGGAAGTCGTCGCGCGCGTCAAGGGCAGCTGGACGCAATATGAGTTGCGGGCGCTGTGGCGCGAAGAGGACAGCGTGTTGCAGTTCCTCGCCTTTCCCGACATTCGCGTCACCGACGAACGGCGCGCGGCGATTTACGAGGCGATTGGTCTGGTCAACGAGCAATTGTGGATCGGCCATTTCGAATTATGGTCGACCACCGGCATCCTGCTCTACCGCCATGCCGCGATGATTGAGGGCGAGGATGGCGCGACACTGTCATTGTCCGCTGCCGAGCTGATTGTCGAATCGGCGGTCGATGAGTGCGAGCGTTTCTACCCCGTTTTCCAGTTCGTCATGTGGGGCGGCAAGACCCCCAAGGAAGCCATGGCGGCGGCGCTGATCGAGACTCAGGGCGAAGCGTGAGCGGCACCGACATCTGGCTCATCGGCTGCGGCACGATGGGCGGCGCGATGCTGCGCCGCTGGCTGGCGGCGGGCATTCCCGCCGCGCGCGTGACCGTGATCGATCCTGCGGGCGACGCCGACGTGCCCGAGGGGGTCCGTCGCGTCGAGCACGCCCCCGACGAACCGCCGCCGGCGCTGGCCATTCTGGCGGTGAAGCCGCAACAGCTGGATGCGGCGGTTGCCGAATTGGCGCCATGGCAAGGCCAGCCCCCGCTGCTGATGTCGATCCTGGCGGGGGTAGAGGCCGCGACGTTACGCGCCAAATTGGGCGTGACGATGGTGGTGCGTGCGATGCCCAATTTGCCGGTGCTGATCGGCAAGGGCGTCGTCGCCCTGTGGACCGATAGTCTCGATGACGCGCAGCGCGCCGACGTTGAATCGCTCGCCCGCCCGCTTGGTGTGGTCGAGTGGCTCGCTGACGAGGCGCAATTCCATGCAGTGACCGCGCTTGCCGGATCGGGACCGGGTTTCGTCCTGCGCATTGTCGAGGCTATGGCGGCGGCGGGGACGCGTGTCGGCTTGCCGGCCGATCAGGCATTGCGGCTGGCGGTGGCGACGGTCGAAGGATCGGCGGCGCTGGCGGCGGCAACGGGCGAGGCGCCACGCGCGCTCGCCAACCGGGTGGCCAGCAAGGGCGGCACAACGCAGGCCGGGCTCGACGTGCTCGATTCGGACGGCGCGCTGAACCGCTTGGTCGCCGACTCGATCGCAGCGGCGGCGCGTCGCAGCCGGGAATTGGCCGAAGCGTCGCGCTAACGCCGCAGCGCAAAGACGCGCGCGCGCTCATCTTCGGGGATCAGCGCTTCGAGCACGGCCCAAAAGCCGCCCACCGCGCTCTGGCCCGCGCTTTTATAGGCTTCCGCCAATTGGCCGCGCACTTGATCGAACAAGGCTGATTCCAGCGCGCGCCCTTCTTCCGACAAGCGGAGCAACCGCTGGCGGCGATCGCGTTCGCCCTGGCGTGTTTCAATGAGGCCGCGTTCGGCGAGTTCGTTGAGCACGCGGCCCAGCGACTGTTTGGTGATCGACAACAGGCTGAGCAGCTGCGTCACCGTCAGGTCGGGCTGGCGCGCGATGAAATAGAGCGCGCGGTGATGGGCACGGCCCAGTCCCTGGCGTGAGAGTTGCTCATCGACGGCGCGCGTCAACTGGCTATAGCCGAAATAAAGCAATTCCATGCCACGGCGGACTTCGGATTCGCGCAGGAACAGGGGAGAAGCGGCAGGCGATGGGACAGGCATGTTGACCGTGTTTGCCGCCTTCCATAGAAGCGATCAAGGCCTTTAAGGCCGGATTCTAGGACGGATTTCTCGGATGAGCACGATTCTTGACCAGCCTCGCCCTGCTGCGGCGGCGATTAGTTTCGAGACCGTGCCGCACCCCAATCCCACCCCGCCGACCGAGCGTGCGGCGCGGATTGCCGACCCAGGTTTCGGGCGCGTCTTTACCGATCACATGGCGGTGGTCCGTTTCAGCGAGGGGAAGGGCTGGCACAGCGCGCAGATCGCCCCGCGCGGCACTTTCGCGCTCGATCCGGCGGCCGCTGTGCTCCATTATGCGCAGGAAATTTTCGAAGGGCTGAAGGCCTATCGCCATCCCGATGGCCGCATCGCGCTGTTCCGGCCCGACGCCAACGCCGCGCGCATGGTCGCCTCGGCCGGGCGGATGGCGATGGAGCCGGTGCCGCCTGCATTGTTCCTGGAAGCGGTGAAGCGCCTGGTCCAGATCGACAAGGATTGGATGCCCGATGTGCCGGGCGGCTCGCTCTATCTGCGGCCCTTCCAGATTTCGACCGAGGCCTTTCTGGGGGTAAAGCCTTCGACCGACTATATTTTCGGGGTCATCGCCTCGTCGGTCGGCGACTATTTCAAGGGCGGCGCCAAGGCAGTTTCGCTCTGGGTGTCGAAGGACTATACCCGCGCGGCGCCCGGCGGCACCGGCGCGGCCAAATGTGGTGGCAATTATGCCGCCAGCCTGATCGCGCTGGGCGATGCCACGCGGCGCGGCTTTGACCAGGTGTTGTTCCTCGACGCGGCGGAACGCCGCTGGATCGAGGAACTGGGCGGCATGAATGTGTTCTTCGTCTTTGCCGACGGGACGTTGCTTACCCCGCCGCTGACCGGCACCATCCTGCCCGGCATCACCCGCGATACCGTGATCCAGCTTGCCCGTGCCGAGGGGCTTACCGTGCGCGAGGAACGCTATGCGATCGATCAGGCGCGCGCCGATGCGGAAAGCGGCAGGCTGGTCGAGGCGTTTGCGTGCGGTACCGCCGCCGTGGTCGCGCCGATTGGCAGCATGTCGATGGACGATGGCAGCTTTACCATCGGCAGCGGCGGCCCCGGGCAGACGACCGCGCGGCTGCGCAAGGCGCTGGTCGACATCCAATTCGGCCACGCGCCCGATACGCATGGCTGGATCGTCCATGTCGCCTGACGCGCGGTTCGATACGATGCAGCCCAATCACCCCCTTTTCAGCCGCGCAATCGCAGCTTAAGGGGCCACGCTCTGCTGGGGCGTAGCCAAGCGGTAAGGCACCGGTTTTTGGTACCGGCATGCGATGGTTCGAATCCATCCGCCCCAGCCAATTCCTTCGATCGCGATTCCCGAATGGCGGAATTCCGCGGGTTGTCCCGGCCAAAAGCTTGGCTGGGACGGCACTGTATCAAGTCGCTGTATCAAGTGTCTGTAGCAGGTGCCCATGCCAGCCGTCCCAAATACCTTCGCTCGCGGCCGCACGCTGTGGTGGCGCCGTACGCTGTGCTTGGGCACGTCTGACCTCCATCCTATAACCTTCCAAATCAGTCTCCTGACCAGGGAGCTGAGCATCGCGCGCGGCCGTGCCGCGGCGATGACCGCCTATAGCGAGACGATCAGGATGAGCCTTGACAGCCGCGTTGAACAGGATGGACTGACCAATGTTCAGATCCGACAGCTCTTTGCTCATGAGCTACGCGCCTATCGTGACGCGCTCGCGCACGAGGCGGCGCGCTGGCAAGCCGACCCAAGGCTGCGCCGTGTGTCGACCACCGACCGCGACCTTCTCGCCTTCCAAACGCTGTGGGCGGCCTTTGCCAGAACCGGCGTCGTCGCGATGCCCAGTTGGGAATATGCCGCCACGAACTTTGCGGAGCTCGACGACGAAGAACGGTCCCGGCTGCGGCAGCTCGTCCGCGACACCCCGGACCTCACGACCAGCATCAATAAGGAAACCGTCGCCGCGCTGGAGGCCGTCGGCATCGCCCCCACAGCAACCAACCTGCCCCTGGCGGTGCGAACGATCCTCCGAGCGCGAGCGGCAGCGGCCGAGGCCTGCCGCGCCGCGCTCGATGAGGTGCCGGTATCGCTGCCCGGCACGCCCGATCATGCTTTTCCACGGGCTACGGTTTCGACGATCGCGCCGCCACATCCGGCATC
>CANJKQ010000166.1 GCA_947474905.1 Pseudomonadota bacterium
CGGGCACCTGCCCGAAGACAAGGTGATCGTGATCGTTACCGCAACCTATAATGGCCGCGCGCCCGACAGCGCGGTTGAGGTTGAGCGGCTGATCGCTTCGGGCCAGGTCGATGGGTTTGACTGGACGAGCGCGCATTACGCCGTGCTCGGCATCGGCAACAGCCAATGGCCCAATTACCAGCATTTCCCCAAGCTGGTTGACGAAACGATCGCGAGCCTGGGCGCGCATCGGCTGGTGCCGCGCGGCGAGGCGGATGGGCAGGGCGATTTCGACGGCGCCGTGGCGGGGTTCGTGCGCGATCTTTGGAAAGCGCTGGGCAGCGATGTCGCGCCGTCCGAAACGCGCTCAACGCTGTCGCTCCAGCCCGTCGATACCGCCGAGGCGCGGCTGCAGGTGCTGCCCGAACATGCCCAGCGGCTCGAAATCATCGCCAATGACGAGATGGTCTACCCCGCCGATGGCCTGTGGGACTTCGCGATCGAGCCGCCGCGCCCCTCGACCCGTTTCGTGCGGCTGCGGCTGCCAGAGGGGCAGCGCTACAACACGGGCGACCATATCGCGATCTATGCGCAGAACCGGCCGGAGCTGGTCGATCGTGCGATCGCGCGGCTGGGGCTGGATGGCGCGGCGATGCTGCGGATTGACGGGCAGGGCGGTCGCTTTCGCCACTTGCCGCTCGGGCAAACCGTGACGGTGCGGCAGCTACTGAGTGAGTTTGTCGAATTGTCCGACACCTTGCCCCGCCGCGCGCTGGCGGTGGTGGCGGCGCAGACGCGGTGCCCCGACACCAAGGCAAAGCTCGCCGCGCTGGAGGCGGATTTTGAGGAGCAAGTCGCCGCCAAGCGGCTGACGATCCTCGATCTGCTCGATCTGTTTCCGGCGGCCAACCTGTCGCTCGACAATCTGGTCGAGCTTTCCGCCGCGATTGCGCCGCGCTTTTATTCGATCGCGTCGTCACCGCTTAACGACCCGCAGCTTGCCGATCTCATCGTCGGCACGATGGAGGCGCCGGCCTGGTCGGGGCTTGGCCAGCATCGCGGCTTTGCGTCGAGCTATATGCAGATGGTCAAGCCCGGCGATCACGTCTTCGGCTATGTCCGCCGCCCCAACCCGCCCTTCGCGCCGCCTGCCGATCCCGCCGTGCCGATGATCTTGATCGGGCCGGGCACCGGGTTCGCGCCGCTCAGGGGTTTTATTGCCGAACGTGCGGCGCAGCGGAGGAGCGGGGCGACTGTTCCCACCTCGTTGCTGTTCTTCGGCTGCCGCCATCCCGAGCATGACTGGTATTGCCGCGACGAAATGGCGGCCTGGGCCGACCAGGGCATCATCACGCCGCACATCGCCTTTTCCGCGCTCGCCGGGCATCGCTGGCGCTATGTGCAGGATGCGCTGTGGGCGGAACGGGCGACGGTGTGGCAGGCGATCGAGGCCGGTGCCCATATTTTCGTCTGCGGCGACGGCAAGTATATGGCGCCCGCCGTTCGTGATACATTGATCAGAATTGCTGCGCAGCAATTGGGCAGCGACCACGAAGCCGGATCGGACTGGCTGGAAGCGATGATCGAACAAGGCCGCTTCCACCAGGACGTATTCGGGTTCGGGAAGTAGCATGTCGTCACCCCAGCGAAAGCTGGGGTCGCGCGGCATCCTCGCAACGACCCCAGCTTTCGCTGGGGTGACGGATTAACATTGGCGCCCGTTAGAGGCGCGACAAGGGAGGGATCGGAATGCAGCAATTATCCGGCCAGGACGCGTCATTCGTCTATCTCGAAACGCCGCACACGCCGATGCATATCGGCTCGGTCGGCATTTATGATCCCGCGACCGCGCCGGGCGGGTTCGTCCGCTTCAAGGACATCCTCCGCTTCATCGAAAGCCGGCTGGGCAGCGCGCGCAGTTTCCGCCAGCGGCTGGTGCGCGTGCCGTTCGATCTCGATCATCCCTATTGGATCGAGGATCCCGAATTCGACCTTGAATATCATGTCCGCCACATTGCGCTGCCCAAGCCGGGGGATTGGCGTCAGCTCGCAATCCAGGTGGCACGGCTGCATTCGCGCCCGCTCGACCTGACCAAGCCCCTGTGGGAATTCACGATCATTGAGGGTCTCGACAATGTCGAGGGGCTGCCGCCCGGCTGTTTCGCGCTGGTCGCCAAGGTCCACCATGCCGCGATTGACGGCATGTCGGGGGTCGAGATGTCGGCGGCCATCCACGATATCGACGCCAACATGACGCCGCGCGACGTAAAGAATGACTGGCGACCCGAAAATATGCCGCGCGTCGCCGAACTGTTGACCCGCAGCTATTTCAACTCGCTCGTCCAGCCGATGCGGGTGATGGAGACGATCGGCCGCTCGCTGCCCGGCATGGCGAAGCTGGCGGCAACAGTGGGGAAGGGCGAGGTCAGCCTGTCCAACACGCGGCTTGCCCCCAAGACGCGGTTCAACGCCAAGGTTGGCGGGCACCGCGTGTTTGACGCCGCCGCGTTCCCGCTGAAGGACATTCGCGCGATCAAGGATGCTGTCCCCGGCGCGACGGTGAACGACGTCATCCTCGCCATCATCGGCGGGGGGCTGCGCAACTATCTGAGCGACAAGGGCGAGCTTCCCAATGACACACTTTCGGCCATGGCACCGATCTCGGTGCGAGGGGAAGGCGAAAAGGCGGCACTCGGCAATCTCGTCTCGGCGATGGTGGTGGGGCTTGGCACGCATATCGCCAACCCGCTCGAACGGCTGCAATTCGTCCATCACGAAGCGCAAAACAGCAAGGCGATGACGGGCGCGGTCGGTGCGCGGACGCTGACCGATTACAGCCAGCTGATCCCCTCCGGCCTCGCGGGGCTATCGGCGCGGCTTTACACGCGGATCGGTGCGGCCAATGCCCACGCGCCGCTGTTCAACGTGGTGGCGACCAACGTGCCGGGCAGCCGCGTGCCGCTCTATTTCTCGGGCGCGAAGATGGTGGCGATGTATGGGCTGGGGCCGATTTTCGATTCGATGGGCCTCATCAACACCATCTATTCCTATGTCGACACCATCGCGATTTCGTTCACCGCCGACCGCGACATGCTGCCCGACCCGCAAGCCTATGCCGATGGCCTGCGCCACGCGTTTGAGGCGCTGAAGACGGCGGTGGCGAGCGGCGCGGCGGCGCCGAAACCGGCAGCGGCGGACACGCCCGCCAAGCCCAAGGCACCGCGCGCCAAGGCAGCGCCCAAGCCCGCTAAACCCACGACCGCCGACTCTCAGGCTGCCGAGCCCAAGGCTGATGCGCCCAGGCCCGCTGCCGCCAAATCATCCACCCGCAAAGCCAAGGAGACCGTGTGATGGCCAATAGCAAAAAGCCCGTGGATCAGGTCCGCGAAGCCGGCGAGCGCGTCCGCGCCTCGGGCACCAAGCTCGTCGAAGGCGGCCCGGCGATCGGTAGCAAGATGATCGACCATGCCGAAGCCAATACCCGCGAAGCCTTCGCCGCGATGCGCGCCGCGACGCAAGCCAAGGACTTGACTGAAGTCATGAAAATCCAGGGCGATTTCCTGCGCGAACAAGGCGCCCGCAGCATGACGCAAGCGCGCGAGATCGGCGACCTGATCGTGCAACTCGGCCGCGATGCGGTGGGGACGCTGCGGGGGAAGGAGTAGTAGGGAGGGGTTGGGCCTAGTGTCGCATTCGAAACGGCATGGCGCGCTTCTATATCGCATACGATTGCGATCAATACTGGACAAGCTAGGGCGATCCGATGGCGGAGGGGAAAGAGGAAATAGCGAACCATCGTACGTCTCGGATTGATGCTGAGGGCATTTCGAGGTTTAGTAAGCATCCGATTTGGGAGCTGCTAACGAAAATTGCTGCGCCAGCAGCGGTAATTATATCTGCTGCGTCATACTTGGCAGGTTTTACTTATAGAGCCACTCTTTTGGGAAGTTTCGGTTTTGATTATAACGTTATTGAATTATCAGTCCAAAATACGATAGCGTTAGGATATGTACCATTGGCGGTATCGCTAGTCGCTATTGCGGCAATTATGCAGATGACGATTTGGTTGGCGGTACTGGCTTCTTATCCAATTAATTTGTTTATTGGAAACTTTTACAAGGGCGATATGAAAAAATTGGCCCAAAAGTTAACTGTAACCTATCGAAAACTATTGCTAGTAAACCTTTATAATGCAGCTGCCGTAACAATGTTTTGTGCAATTATTGCTGGAACTTTTTTTGGCTCCCTCTTTGCTTCTTATTATATCGGAATTTTAAACGGTGGATGCCAGACGTCCTGTGTTCACGTAGTGACGACGCGTGGTCATCTTAACGGCCTGATCATTGCTCAATCGAAAGATACTTCGCTGGTAGTCAGCAAAAAGGCTGCCTATCTCCTGCCTAATTCTTCCGTTCTCTCTGTGTCGCCGGTAGACAAGCGCGGTTGGATCCCTTTCGAAGACTCGTAAGCCGCAAGCCTTTGTGGCTAG
>CANJKQ010000167.1 GCA_947474905.1 Pseudomonadota bacterium
CATCCAATATATGCAGGATGGGGGCAGCGTCATCGACTGGTATGGTGACCCCGATGGCGGCTCGGTGCTGATGACGCGCCAATTTGTCGAGACTAACTCAACCGGCAGCAACATTGCCAGCCAATCGCCCGGCCTGGGGGTCGAGCGAGTCGATCCGGTGACGGCCAGGCGCGCCACGATCATTCGCCCGCATGGCGAGGCCGAGGAATATATCTCCGATGGCCATGGCACCGTCCGCATCATGGGTGAGCGGCCCAAGGATGTCGCCGGCTACCTTAAGAACAACGTCCGCTATTCCTATCGCAAGCCCGACGACAAGGACTGGTTGCCGCTCAGCACCGTTACCGGTGGCGACGGTTTTGAACCCTATGCGGTCGATCCCAAGCTCAACGTCGCTTATGGCTTCCAGACGCTGGATGGTCGCCAGGCGCTGTACCAGATGGCGCTGGATGGCAGCGGCAAGAAGGAACTGGTGTTCGCCCGCCCCGATGTCGATATCAACGACGTCATCAAAATCGGCCGCCAGCGCCGCGTTGTCGGCGTGAGCTATGTCACCGACAAGCGGCAGACGGCGTTTTTCGATCCCGAACTTAAGCGGCTGCAAGCCGGGCTGAGCAAGGCCGTGCCCAATTTGCCGCTGGTCAGCTTTGTCGATGCCAGCGCCGATGAAAGCCGGATCTTGCTGTGGTTGGGCAGCGATACCGACCCCGGCTATTATGCCTTGTTCGACAAAAAGACGCGCCATCTCGACCAGGTGTTGAATACGCGACCCGAATTGGGGGGAAAGACGCTCGCCACGGTCAGCTCGATCAGCTTTCCGACCAGCGATGGAACCATGGTGCCCGCCTATCTCACCTTGCCGCCGGGCGGACGCGACAAGGCGATCGGCGCGATCGTGATGCCGCATGGTGGGCCATGGGCGCGCGACGAATGGGGCTTTGACTGGCTGGCGCAGTTTTTCGCGGCCCGCGGCTATGCCGTGCTGCAGCCCAATTATCGCGGCTCGACCGGCTATGGCGACAATTGGTACGCGAAAAACGGCTTTAAATCATGGCGATTGGCGGTTGGCGACGTCAATGATGCGGGGCGGTGGCTGGTCAGCCAGAAATATGCCGCTGCCGATCACCTTGCCATTGTCGGCTGGTCCTATGGCGGCTACGCCGCGCTGCAATCGCAAGTGCTCGATCCGGCCCTGTTCAAGGCCGTGGTGGCGGTGGCGCCGGTCACCGATTTCGACATGCTGCGCGAAGAATCACGCGATTTCGAAAACTACGCCATCATGGACAAGGAGATTGGCCAGGGTCCGCATATTCGCGAGGGGTCACCCGCGCGCAACGTAGCGGGCTTCCAGGCTCCGGTGCTGATGTTTCATGGCGATCGTGACCGCACTGTCGGCATCAACGAATCGCGCGTGATGGCAAGCCGGTTGCGCGCGGCGGGCAAAGCGGTCGAGCTGGTCGAGTTCAAGGATCTTGATCACCAGCTCGACGATGGTGACGCGCGCGCGCAGATGCTCGCCAAGATCGATGGCTTTCTGCGCGCCAGCATGAAGCTGCCGCCCGCATGAAAAAGGGCGGCGCCAACGGGGCCGCCCCTTGCGAGCATCCGCCGCGACAAGAGACTTGCCGCTGGCGGGGCGGACAGGCAGTTTGGACGCGCCCGTAACGACTCAAAGCGGCTAGCAGGGGGTGGCGATGGGATGGACGATCGCGCTCGGGCTGGCCGCGGGGGTCGCGCTGTTCGGCGCCGTGGGGGCGGCGCTGGCCGGTGCCGTCTGGCTGTTCGACGACCCGAAGCGGCATATCAAGCGCCTTGACGCCTTTCTGTTCGACTGGCTGTTCAGCTGGCGCCACCGGCGCCTGTTCCGCTTCCGCATCTGGTGTCGCGTGCGCTGGATGGTGCTGCGGCTGTGGTGGCGGGAACCCAAATCAGGGGCGTGGCGGCGGCATTGGCAGCGCCCGGTCGCGTTGCTGATATTTGGCGGCGTTGTTGTGTGGCTGATGTGGCAGACCTTGGGGCCGGCGCAGCTATGGCAATTGCTCCACCCCCGGCAAATCGTCCCCACCCAAGGGCCAAACGACTGGAAGGACGTCACGCCGGTGCTGCAGCTGATGCTGACGGTGCTGGGCGTGCCGATTGCATTCGTGCTGTGGCTGTTTCGCGACATTCACGTCAACGAAACGCTGGAAAATCAGCGCAAGGATGTGAACCTGAAGGAATTTCAGGAAATTCAGCTGCGCGCTGCGGGGGTAATCGACAAAAAATTCCCGGCGCAGGCGCGTGAGACGCTGCAGATTGCCGCGATCCACCAGCTGCGCAGCTTTCTGCGCGGCGATTATGGCGAGAGCTTTCGCCGCCCCGCCTGGGAATTGCTGCGCGCGCAATTGCTGGCGAGTTCGGAACGGGTGGACATGAAAGCCATCTCGACCAGGCTCGACGAACGGCAGCGCGGGCATGAGGAAAATCCGGCCGACCCGTTATGGTCGCCAAAGAATATCAGGGAAATCATCGACAAAGCGAAGGGCAAGGTCGGCGACAAGCTGGGCAAGGATGGCGTGGCCCGCGCCGAACGCGCCGTGATCAGGGAAGATTGGGCGCGGATTTTCCGAGGGTTTCGCGGCTCGCTGCCGCTGATCGCAACCTGCTTTGACGGGATCGATCTGCCCGCCGGTGCGTTGCTCGCATCGCGCGACTTGTCGCGATGCACCTTTGTCGGCGCCGACCTGCGCTGGGCGCGGCTCGACGGCGCCAACCTGTGGGGGGCGCGGCTCGACGGCGCCATCCTGTACGAGGCGCGGCTCGACGGCGCCGACCTGTCTGGAGCGCGGCTCGACGGCGCCAACCTGTCCGGGGCGCGGCTCGACGGCGCCATCCTGATCGAGGCGCGGCTCGACGGCGCCAACCTGTCCGGGGCGCGGCTCGACGGCGCCGACCTGTCCGGGGCGCGGCTCGACGGCGCCAACCTGTCCGGGGCGCGGCTCGACGGCGCCAACCTGTTCCAGGCGCGGCTCGACGGCGCCGAACTGTCTTGGGTGCCGCTCCAAGGCGCCATCCTGGTCGAAGCGCGGCTCGACGGCGCCGTCCTGAGGTGGTCGGGGCTCCAGGGTGCCGACCTGACCGGGGCGCGGCTCGACGGCGCCGACCTGAGCGGGGCGCGGCTCGGCGGTGCCGACCTCAGCGGGGCGCGGCTCGACGGCGCCGACTTGGCCGTGGCGCGGCTCGACAAAAAGACGGTGCTCGCTTTTGACTGGGAGGAGCTATCCGAAGAAGAGCGCGAAACCTATCGCAAGCCGTGGCGCGACGCGGGTGCGATTTTTGTGCAGAAGGTTACCCGCAAGAATGGCAAGGTAAAGGAAGTGTTTTTCTAACCCTCCGCCCAACCCCCGCCCCGCAAGAAAAAAAGGCGGCGCCAGCGGCACCGCCCTTTCCCTTTTTCCCCTGCCGCCCGCCGTGAGGGCGCCCGATCAGCGCGAATAGAATTCGACGACCAGATTGGGTTCCATCTTCACCGGATAGGGCACTTCATCAAGGCTCGGCACGCGGGTGAAGGTGACCTTGGCATTGCCATCGGGCGCGACATAATCGGGGATGTCGCGCTCGGCCAGCGCCTGCGCTTCCATCACCAGCGCCATTTCCTTGGCCTTGTCCCCCAGCGTGATCTCGTCACCCGGCAGCACGCGGCGGCTGGCGATGTTGCACTTGACGCCATTGACGCGGACATGGCCGTGGCTGACCAGCTGACGCGCGGCGAAAATTGTCGGCGCAAATTTGGCGCGATAGACGATCATGTCGAGCCGACGCTCAAGCAGGCCGATCAGGTTCTGCCCGGTGTCGCCCTTCATCCGCGACGCTTCGATATAGGCAGCCTTGAACTGTTTTTCGGTGACGTCGCCGTAATAGCCCTTCAGCTTCTGCTTGGCGCGAAGCTGAAGACCGAAATCCGACATCTTGCCCTTGCGGCGCTGGCCGTGCTGGCCGGGGCCATATTCACGCTTGTTGACGGGCGATTTGGGGCGGCCCCAAATATTTTCGCCCATCCGCCGGTCGAGCTTATACTTGGCGCTGGCGCGCTTCGACATGATCTGTCCTTCACAATGGCAACAACGGCCATGGACCATCCATGACCATCCCGGTCATTCGCGCTGCTTGGATCATCGTGAGAGACCGGCAGGGCCACCGCTTCACCGGGGTGCGGGGCCATTGCGAAGACGCGCGGTTAGCGACAGCGCGTCGCCAAGTCAAGCATCGCTTGGCCAAGCACCCGCCATCGGGCCGCCATCGGGCCGATCAATTCTGGGTACGATGGACGACGAAGCCGCCTTCGCTATGCGCGTCGATTTCGGCCCATTCCGCCTCGGTCTTGCAGATGGTTGACTGCATATGCGTGCCGCTGGCGCCGATGGCACGACAAATCTTGCGCGCCTTTTTCGGCTTCACCGG
>CANJKQ010000168.1 GCA_947474905.1 Pseudomonadota bacterium
CGGATAATGAGGTCAATATCAAGATCGCGCTCAACCGCGAAATGATCGAGGGCCGCCTCGCGTTCGACAAGCGCAACACCTTGCTCGCGCAGATGACCGACGATGTCGCGCATCTGGTGCTGGAGGATAACCGGCTGCAGACGCTCGCCCTGTCGATCATGGAGACCGACGGTGTGCAGGGCCTGCCAAGCTATGTCCGCCTGATCGAGATTTTCGAAAGCGCGGGCCGCCTTGATCGCGCGGTTGAGGGGTTGGCGGCAAATGACGACTTGCTCCGCCGCCAGCAGGACGGGCGGGGGCTGACGCGCCCCGAACTGGCTGTGCTGCTCGCGACCGCCAAGCTTGCGCTCCAGGATGCAATTGAGGCCAGCCCGCTTGCGACGCATGACGACATGCTGCCTGATCTCGCCGCCGCCTTCCCGCCTGCGATGCGCAAGAAATTTGGCGCCGCGATCGAGCAGCACCGGCTGCGCGGGCAGATTGTCGCGACCAAGCTCGCCAATCGCATCGTCAATCGACTGGGCGTGCTGCACCCGTTTGAGCTTGCCGAGGAAGAAGGCGCGGCGATGGGCGACATCGCGGCGATGTTCGTCGTGGTTGAACGATTGTTCGACTTGCCAAAGCTGTGGAGCGACATTGAGAGCACGGCGATGCCCGAAGATGCGCGCATCGCGCTGTTCGACGAAGTGGCGGTCGCGGCGCGCTCACAGATCGCCGATTTGCTGCGCGTGACGCGGTCGGGCGCCAGTCCCGCTGAGGTGCTGGCGCGCGTGGCGCCGGGGTTCAAACGGCTGGATAGCCAGTCGCAGGACTTGCTTGAGGCAGAGGCCCGTGCCCAGTCGGGCCGGATTGCCGACCGGCTGGAGGCAAAGGGTGCACCGCGTAAACTGGCGCTCAAGGTGGTGCGGCTGTTCGATCTTGATGGCGCCATCGGCCTTGCCGATCTGGGCGCGACGCTGGGGCTCGACGAAGTCCCCCTAACCCGCGCTTTCACGCATCTTGGCCAGGCGCTGGGACTCGACTGGGCGCAGGCGCATGCAGCGCGGATCAGCCCGAGCGATCCCTGGGAGCGGTTGCTGATTGCGGGCCTGGCGCGGGATTTCCAGCAATTGCGGCTCGAATTTCTCGCGCGCGCCCGCGACGTCGATCCGGGGACGCTGGTCGATCGCTGGCTGGCCGACAATCAGGGACGGGTGAAGCAGTTCAAGGCATTGGTCGACCGTGCGCGCCGGGCAGCCCAGCCAAATGCGGCGATGCTCGCCCAAATTGCCGGGCAAGCGCGCGTGCTCTTGGGGCGCTAGGACGACAGGCGATTTTGCCTTACCGACCGTTCTCCCTGAGCTTGTCGAAGGGCTGTTCTTGGTCCCACCAACCCTTTGGCACGTGAAGAAGGACCGTGCTTCGACAAGCGCAGCACCAACGGCTCAATAAAGGGTCTGGGCAGCCTTACGCCGCGCTGTCGATGCCGAGTTCGCCCAGCTTGCGATAAAGCGTCGACCGGCCAATGCCGAGCCGCCGCGCCACTTCGGTCATACGACCGCGATAATGGCCGATCGCAAGGCGGATGACATCGGCCTCAATCTCCTCCAGCGGGCGGAGATTGCCATCGGCGCGATAGAGCGTGACGCCCGCCGACGCCGGCACGGCCGACGTATTTGCCATCGGCGACCTGATGCCCCGGCTGGCGGCGATGTGCGGAAAATCGGCGCGCGTCAGGGCATTTGCCTCGCACAGCACCGCCGCACGGAACAGCACATTCTGCAACTGACGGACATTGCCCGGCCAGTCATAATCAACCAAAAGCTGGAGCGCGTCGTCTGTGATCCCCAGGGCGCGCAACCCCGGCTGTTGTGCGATGCGCGCCAGCAAATGGCGGGTCAGCGCCGGAATATCGCCCGCGCGTTCACGCAACGGCGGAATCGTAACCTGGACGATGTTCAGCCGGTAATAAAGGTCTTCGCGGAACCGTCCCGCCTCGACTTCCTCGACCAGTCGGCGATTGGTCGCGGCGATGATCCGCACATCGACTTCGCGCGGATGCCGCCCGCCAATCGGCTGCACCAGGCCGGTATGGAGGAAATGCAGCAGATTGACTTGCGCATCGGCCGACAGCTCGCTGACCTCGTCAAGGAACAGCGATCCACCATCGGCGTCGATCAGCCGCCCCACCTTGCGATCGAACGCGCCGGTAAAGGCGCCCTTTTCATGGCCAAACAGCTCAGAGCAGATCAAATTGGTCGGCACCGAACCGCAATTAACGGTAACCATTGCCTTTTTGGCGCGCGGGCTGGCGGCATGGATCGCCTCGGCAATCACTTCCTTGCCCACGCCGCTTTCGCCCTCAAGCAGGACGGGGACGCGCGCGCGGGCCGCCTTGGCGGCAATGGCCAGCGCCGCGCGGAACGTTGGTTCCGAACCCACAATCTCGTCAAACCCCAGCATCGCGGGGATTTTTTCGGTCAACGGGCGCAATTCACCCGCTGTATTCGCGTTGACTGCGGCATCCAGGGCACCGAGCAGTCGCTCGGGCGCCAATGGCTTCACTAGGAAATCGGTCGCACCCGACCGCATCGCCGACACCGCGCCCGCCACCGAGCCATTGGCGGTCAGCACCAGGATCGGCAATGCCGGCCGCCGCTGGCGAAGCTGCGCGATGAGGTCCGCTGCTTCATCGGTCATCGTCGACTGATCGAGCAGGATCGCGTCGAGCTGCATGCCATCTTGAGTGCCCAAGGTGGCGATGGCCATTTCGGCGTCGTTGGCGAAAACAACGCGCCAGCTGCCGCGCGCGGCGAGCGCGGCGATCAACCGCCGCTGCGCGGGCTCGTCGTCGATCAGCATCAGCAGGCGCTGGCCGTTCCTTGTCATCTATCCCCGTCCCTGGACAAATCTTGGTCGACGCTAACCATAAGCACGACCGGTAAAGGGCGCCTTAAACTCGCCATGTGTACCTTTAGCAGGGGTTGAGCCTGCCCAATGCCACGGTTAAGAGGGTGGCAAGAGCAGGGGGCTTTTCGCATGCAAGGAACGGATCAGATGACTGGCAATGGCGATCTGAACGCCAATCGCACGCTTTATTCGGGCGTTTTGTCGCTGCTGAAATGGGGCGCGGCGGCTAGCTTGATCCTGGCGTTCATCGTCGTCGCGCTGCTCCGCGGCTGATCGGAGAGCCAGCGCCCATGAAGATCGCCGTCGTCAAGGAAATGGTCGTCGGCGAGAAACGGGTCGCGGCGACACCGGAAACCGTCAAGAAATTCATTGCACTGGGCGCATCGGTCGCGGTCGAGGCCGGTGCCGGCGCCTTGGCGTCGATCAGCGATGCGGATTACGAAGCGGTGGGCGCCACACTCGGGCCGCGTGAGGCGACGGTAAAGGACGCCGCGATCATCCTGGGCGTGCAGGGGCCTGACCCCGCCAGCCTGGCCGGCGCTGCGGCGGGGGCGTGGGTTGTTGCCGGGCTCAATCCCTTTGGTGAGCGTGCGCGTGTCGATGCCTATGCGGCGGCGGGCTATGAAGCGCTGGCGATGGAATTCATGCCGCGCATCACGCGCGCGCAGTCGATGGACATCTTGTCCTCACAATCAAACCTGGCGGGCTATAAGGCGGTGCTTGATGCCGCCGCCGAATATGGCCGCGCGCTGCCGATGATGATGACGGCGGCGGGCACGGTTTCGGCCGCGCGCGTCTTCGTGATGGGCGTCGGCGTCGCGGGTCTGCAGGCGATCGCCACCGCGCGACGGCTGGGCGCGCAGGTTTCCGCAACCGACGTGCGCTCGGCGACCAAGGAACAGATCCTCAGCCTCGGCGCCAAGCCGATTTTCGTCGAGAATGTGAAAGGCATCGAAGGCGAAGGATCGGGCGGCTACGCCACCGAGATGAGCGAGGAATATCAGAAGGCGCAGGCCGAACTGGTGTCCAGCCACATCGCCAAGCAGGATATCGTCATTACGACGGCCCTAATTCCCGGCCGCCCCGCGCCGCGCCTGATCAGCGATGCCCAGCTGGCAACGATGCGGCCGGGCAGCGTGATTGTCGACCTCGCGGTCGAAAGCGGCGGCAATGTCGAAGGCTCGGTGGCGGGCGACGTGGTCGAGCGCCATGGCGTCAAGATCGTCGGCCACAGAAACGTCGCCAGCCGCCTGCCCGCCGACGCCAGCGCCCTGTTTGCCCGCAACCTCTATAATTTCCTCTCGACCTTCTGGGACAAGGAAAAGGGCGCCCCGGTGCTCGACGAGGAAATCGGGGACGCGGTGCGGCTGACGCAGGGTGGCAAGGTGGTGAATGCGAGGTTGCTTGGCTAGGCATGACCGCTGCCGACAAGCTGATCGAGCGGATGCGCGCCAATCCGCGCGACTGGCGTATCGACGACGTGATCGCAGTGTGTCAGGCGAATGGCGTCGATTGCACACCCCCTGCCAAAGGATC
>CANJKQ010000169.1 GCA_947474905.1 Pseudomonadota bacterium
CGCCGCAGATGATCGCGGTGTCGCTGCCAAGGAAGGCAGTGCCACGGGCCATGCGGTGGGTAAGCGCTGAAGCAAAGGTCATATTGGCCATTCGATCAAGTTAAGGTCTGGAATATCGTCAAAGTCAGCGGCATTGGCGGTTATCAGCGATAGGTCGCTCATCATCGCGGTGACGGCGATCATCCGGTCAATGATCTTGCGGCGGCTGAAGCCGATCCGGCTGACGATTTCGCCATAACGCACCGCCATTGCGTGCGTAAAATCAATGATCTCGAACGTTGCCAGGATAATATCGAGCCGCGCGCGCCGCAGGCGCGACAAATCGGGTATCGCAGCCACGCCCCCTTCCAGCTCGACCAGAGAAATTGCGGACAAAGCGGGGCGCGCGTTCAATGCCGCCAGACGGTCGGCAAACCCCTCGGCATTGTCGCGCAATTCGATCGCGATGTTGGTGTCGAGCAAATAGGCCAAGCCTAGTACAGGCCCGGTCGATCGGGAAATTCTATCCGGCCGTCATCGCGGCTGCCGCCGACAACCGGGCCAAGCTCGCGCAATTTCTGCAACATGCTTGCCACCAATTCCCGCTCTGCACTTGCCTCGGCGGGTGGCGAAAGCTCGATCTTGCGGCCATTGCGCCTGACTTCCAGCGTTTCGCCGGGCTTGACGCCAAGCGCGGCAGGAAGCCTGACGACAACGTCGGCCCCCGCCACAAACGTGCTGGTTCTGTGAACGACGGACATGCCATCACGCTATAGGACAGGCACGCGACGATCAATACGCACCCTATTGACCGCTTACGCCGCCTCCTCCGCGTCCAGCCCATAGGCCGTGTGCAGCACGCGCACCGCCAATTCCGTCTCGTCTTCGTGGATCAGCACGCTGACCTTGATCTCGCTCGTTGAGATCGCCTGGATGTTGATGCCGCGCGCGCCGAGCGTGGTGAACATGGTGCTCGCCACGCCCGCATGGCTGCGCATGCCGACGCCGACGACGGTGATTTTGGCGACGCGGGTGTCGTGCACCAGCCGCTCGAACCCGATTCGCGCTTGCGCCCCGTTCAGCGCCTCGATCGAGCGGGCGAGATCGGCGGCGGGCACGGTGAAGGTGACGTCGGTCGAGCCGGTCGAATGGGCGACATTCTGGATGATCATGTCGACGTTGATGTTGGCGGCGGCCAATGGCTCAAAGATGCTGGCGACCGCGCCGGGCTTGTCGGGCACGCTGGTCAGCGTGATCTTCGCTTCGTTCTTGTCATGCGCAATGCCGGTGATGAGCTGGCGTTCCATCTCGTCAATCTCCTCTTCGCCGACAATCATCGTGCCGGGCAGGGTGTCGGCGGCGGGCGCGTCGGGGCCAGTGAACGACGACAGCACCTGGACGCGCACCTGTTCCTTCATTGCCAAGCCCACCGATCGCGTCTGCAGCACCTTGGCGCCGACGCTGGCAAGCTCGAGCATTTCTTCATAGGTCACCTGGCGCAGCTTGCGCGCGCGCGGCACGATGCGGGGGTCGGTGGTGTAGACGCCATCGACATCGGTATAGATGTCGCAGCGCTCCGCCTTCAGCGCGGCGGCGACGGCCACCGCCGACGTGTCTGATCCGCCCCGGCCCAGGGTCGCGATGCGGTTATCGGGGCCGACGCCCTGGAAGCCGGGGATGACCGCGACCTCGCCCCGCGCCATCGCGGCGGCAACGCCATCGGTATCGATCGCCTCGATCCGCGCTTTCGCAAAGGCATTATCGGTGCGGATCGCGACTTGCCAGCCGAGCCAGCTGCGCGCCGGCACGCCGATTTCCTGCAGCGCGATGGCGAGCAGGCCCGACGTGACTTGCTCGCCGCTTGCCACCACCACGTCATATTCGCGCGGATCATACAGCGCCGAGGCTTCGCGGCAGAAATTGACGAGGCGATCGGTCTCGCCTGCCATCGCCGAGACGACAACGGCAATTTCGTGCCCTGCGTCGCGTTCGCGCTTCACCCGTGCCGCAACGGTGCGGATACGCTCGATCCCCGCCATCGACGTGCCGCCGAATTTCATCACGATACGCGCCATGGCGGCTGGTTACTTCCCCCTTGGGTTGAGCGGGGGTGCCTGATAAGTGGCAGCCATGGCAAAGGCAAGCGGACGGCATTAGGCGCCAGGCCGCTGTTCGTCGCCGCCCCGTTCGTGTCGAGCGAAGTCGAGACACGGAGATTGGATGCATCGCTTGAGGCCCGTCCCTCGACTTCGCTCGGGACGAACGGATGGATTTGGAAATGAGCGACCACGCTGTGACGACCATAGACCCTGCGGAAGCCGCGCATTTCGGCGCGCTGGCGCAGGATTGGTGGGATCCAAAGGGATCGTCGGCGATGCTGCACCGGCTCAATCCCGCCCGGCTGGGCTATCTGCGCGAGCAGATCGACGCGCATTGGGGCGGCGATGCGGCAAGCTTCACGCCGCTCGCGGGCAAGGCGGCGCTGGACGTGGGATGCGGCGCCGGATTGCTGTGCGAACCGCTGGCGCGGCTGGGCGCGGCGGTGACGGGCATCGACGCGGCGGCCGAAAATATCGCGGTCGCCCGCGCCCATGCCGCCCAATCGGGCCTGACAATCGATTACCGGGCGGGCGGCATAGAGACTCTCGCCGATGCCCGCTTTGACCTCGTCACCAGTATGGAAGTGATTGAGCATGTCGCCGATCCCGCCGCTTTTCTGCGCGGATTGGCAGGCGCGCTGGCGCCGGGCGGGCTGATGGTGCTTTCAACCCCCAACCGCACCCGGCTTAGCCGCTTGGCGCTGATCACCCTTGCCGAGGGGACGGGCCAAATCCCGCGCGGCACGCATGACTGGGACAAGTTTCTCACCCCCGATGAACTGACTTCGCTGGCAAATGAAGCGGGGCTGGCGGTGCGCGATGTGCGCGGGCTGGTGTTTGATCCCACCCGCGGCTTCCGGCTGAGCGACGATACGGCCCTCGACTATTTCATTACCGCGACGCGAGGCTGACGCGCGCCTGATGCCGATCTCGCGGCGGGTGCCATTGCTGCTGCTGGCGGTTGCGCTCGCGACGCGCTGGCTGGCGCTGGGCAACCCGATTCTGCACGTTGACGAGCAATATTATCTGGCGGTGGGGCGCGCTTGGGCGGCGGGGCGGCTGCCCTATGTCGATCTGTGGGACCGCAAGCCGATCGGCCTGTTCCTGATCTATCGACTGGTCGGCGCGCTGCCCTTGATGGTGAGCATATGGGCCTATCAACTGCTGGCGCTGGCATCGGCCTGGGCGACGGCGCTGATCGCGGCGGCGATGGCAGGGCGCAGTGGCCTGGCGCGAACCGGCGCGGTGGCGGGCGTGCTCTATCTTGTCTGGATCGTCCTGGCAGAGGGGCAGGGCGGGCAATCCCCTGTCTTTTACAATCTGTTCGTGGCGGCGGCGTTTCTGCTGGTGCTGGAGGATGGCCGGTCGCCCGGGCTTACGGCGCCGCGCGCGCTGGCGGCGATGCTGCTCATCGGCCTTGCCATGCAGATCAAGACCAGCGTGGTGTTCGAGGGCATTTTTCTCGGCTGCTGGATCGTGTGGCGCCGATGGCGACTGGGCAGCGGCTGGGGGCAAGTGCTCGCCCTGGCAGCGGCCATGGTGACGCTGGCGCTGCTGCCGACCGCGCTGGCGGCTTACGGCTATGATGCGATCGACCATTGGCACGATTGGTGGTTCGCCAATGTCGAATCGATCGCGCATCGCCAGCCCGATCCGGCGGCGGAGCAGATCGGCAATCTGGTAGGGCTGATCGCGCTAATTTCCCCGCTGGTGGCAATGGCGGTGGTGGCGCTGATCCGCGCGCGAAAGGTGCCGCTGGTCGCGCGACAGCTGCTGGCGGGCTGGCTGGCAGTCTCCTGCCTCGCCGTGCTGGGATTTGGCAGCTGGTTCGATCATTATGCCCTGCCGATCATGGTGCCGGCGAGCATCGCGGCGGCTGGTCTGTTTGAAAGCAGGGCGCGGCGCTGGCCCGTCATCGCGCTGGTGGTGGCGGCGATTGGCGGGCAGGCGCTGTTGATCGAGAAACTCTGCCGACGCGGCACGGCGGCCGCGTTCGACCGGGTGGTGCAGGCCGTGGGAGAGGGGCCTGGCTGCCTGTTCGTCTATAATGGCGATCCGATGCTCTATGCGGCGGTGCGGCGTTGCACGCTGACGCGGTTCCAATTCCCCACGCATTTGACCCGGGCGCGCGAGAATGGCGCGATCGGCGTCGATCAGGCGGCGGAGCTGGCGCGAGTGCTGGCGCTGAAGCCCGCCGTCATCGTCGATACCGGCCCGTTCCGGGGCGAATTACCCGATCGTCGGCGGCAGTTGCAGCGCGCCCTGGCGCGGGGATATTATCCATCGGCGCGCGTCGCCGAGGGCTTTACGACGATCACCGTCTATCGCC
>CANJKQ010000170.1 GCA_947474905.1 Pseudomonadota bacterium
GGCCTCGATTTTGCGCATGGCACCGGCCATGGCGTCGGCGCCTATCTTGCGGTTCATGAAGGGCCGCAACGCATTGCCAAGCCCAATTATCCCGGCGGCGGCCCGTCCGAGCCGTTGCGACCGGGCATGATCATCTCGAACGAGCCCGGCTATTACAAGGTCGGCGACTATGGCATCCGCATCGAAAATCTGGTGCTGGTCGTCGAGCGGGATGTGCCGGGTGGCGACATGCCGATGCTCGCCTTTGAAACGCTCACTTTCTGCCCGATCGAACGCGCATTGATCGTGCCTGATCTGCTGACGGTGAGCGAGCGCGCCTGGCTCAACGCCTATCATGCCCGGGTGCTGGCCGTGCTTGGCCCGCAGCTCGACGGGGCGGATCTGGCGTGGCTTGAAACGAAATGCGCGCCGCTCTGAGTCGATTGACTCGGCGTTTTCGTTCGCTTTATGTTCCATCCAACGACTCGGGAATTGGGAGATGGACATGATTGGCTATGTAACGCTTGGCACCAATGATCTGGCGCGGGGCGCGGTGTTTTACGATGCCATTGCCGCCGAACTCGGCACCAGCCGGATGATGGAGGGCGAAGGCTTTGTCGCCTGGGGCACGCCGGGCGGCGCGGCAGGCATCGGCCTGACGCGCCCGCATGACGGCAATCCCGCCACGATCGGCAACGGCGTGATGGTCGCGCTTGCGGCGCAGGATCAAGCGCAGGTGGATCGGTTATACGCCATCGCGCTTGCCAATGGCGGGGTGTGCGAAGGCCAGCCGGGGCCGCGTGGCGACGGTAGCTTTTACGCCGCCTATTTCCGCGACCCGGACGGCAACAAGCTCAATGCGTTCGTGATGGCGGGGTAAGCACGACGTCAGCGGTCGCGCTGCTCGTTTTCCGGCGGCGGATGGGGCAGCGCCTCCTCCTCCGCCCGCGCCCGCGCCTTGCGCCGCTTCAAATTTTCGCGCAGCTGTGCCGCCAGCCGTTCGGCGCGTTCGTCCTTGGGTGTCATCGACCGTTCGCTAGCGCCTGCGCTCGCGCCTTGACAATAGCCGCTGCCTAAGACCATAGGCGCGCTCCGCCCGGCGCCCCGCGTCGAGCTTATGCTGCCGTAGCTCAGTGGTAGAGCGCATCCTTGGTAAGGCTGAGGTCGTGAGTTCAATCCTCACCGGCAGCACCATTTTCTCCCCGCCGCCTGTGCCCGCCAGTGGTTTTGTCGCTTGGGCAGCGATTTGATGCGGCATTGACCGCCCGGCGACGCGCCAGCGCTTATCGCGCGACGCCAAATTTATAGAGGATCACATTGCGATAGGTGTCGCCCGGCGCCAGGCGCGCTGACGGAAATGCGCGCTGATGGGGGCTGTCCGGAAAATTTTGCGGCTCAAGCGCGATCGCGTCGCCGGCACGGTAGAGCGCGCCCGCCTTGCCGATGGTCGTCGCATCCAGGAAATTGCCCGAATAAAATTGCAGCCCAGGCTGGTTGGACCATAATTCCATCGTCCGCCCCGACAGCTGATCCTCGACCCGCGCCATCAGGTGCGGCGTGGCAGTGGCGGCATCGGCGATGATGAAATTATGGTCATAGCCATGGCCGAAGACGATCTGTGCGTCGCCGCCCGCGCGCACGCGCTCCGCAATAATGTGCGGGGTGCGGAAATCGAAAGGGGTGCCCGCCACAGCGCGCTTCTCCCCGGTCGGGATCAGCGCGGCGTCCACCGGTGTAAACCGATCGGCGGCGATGGTGAGCATCGCATCGAGCGCGCTGCGCGAGGCGCCTTCCCCCGCCAGGTTCCAATAAGCGTGGTTGGTGATGTTGACGATGGTGGGCCTGGTCGTCGTCGCACGGTAATCGATGGTCAGCTGGTTGCTGTCGTCAAGCGTGTAGGTGGCGGTAACGGTCAGTTGGCCGGGATAACCCTGGTCGCCATCGGCGCTGACCAGGCGCAGCGTAACGTGCGGGGTATCGCCGCCCGCGACCTCAACCACCTCCCACAGCTTGCGGTCAAAGCCCTCGTCCCCGCCATGCAGCGCATTGGCACCGTCATTGGTCGCCAGCTGATAAGTTGTGCCGTCCAGCGTGAACCGGCCCCTGGCCAGTCGATTGGCAAAGCGGCCCACGGTCGCGCCGAAAAATTCGCGCTTGTCGACATAGTCTTTGAGCGTCGCCGGCCCGAGCGTAACGTCGGCCAGGGTTCCGTGCCGGTCGGGCACCCATAGCTGCTGCAACGCCGCGCCCCAGGCAATGACCACCGCCTTCACTCCATGGCGGTTGGTCAGGGTTACGGCGGGTACCTCACGGCCATCCGCCAGCGTGCCAAAGGGCGCGCGAACCGCCGTGCCCGCTGTCGCCCGCGCGCCCATCACGCTGGCCACCATGGCCAATGCCGCTGCGGCCACCCGAAATCCACGCCCATGTGCCCGATCACTCCGCCGCCCGACGGCGATTATCCCGTCATCAGGGATAACGCTTTGATCGGCCGAAGTGCCGCCGCTGCTAGCTTGCTGCCGTGTCCCCCGCCCCGCCCACCAGGCAGAACAGGCGCGACGGCGTCGCGGCCGTGTCGCTTCAGCGAACGTAGCTGGCGCCATTGATGTCGATCACCGCGCCGGTCATTGACGGCGGCGCCTCCAGCGCCAGAAAGCGGGTGGCCGTCGCGATTTCCTCAGGCAAAGCGACGCGACCGAGCGGAATATCGGCAAGCAGCTTGTCGCCGCCCCGGCTCGCCAGATACTCCTCCGCCATGCCGGTCATGGTAAAGCCCGGGCAGACCGCAAAGGCCAGAATGCCGTCACGGGCATAACCGCGTGCGATTGATTTGGTCATGCCGATCATCCCCGCTTTCGACGCCGCATAATGCCAATGCTCGGGGCTGTCGCCGCGATAGGCCGCGCGGCTGGCGATATTGACGATCCGCCCCCCGGTGCCGCGTTCCTGCCAGTGGCGGACCGCAAGGCGGCAGAGCTCGGCAGCGGCGGTAAGGTTGATCCGCATGGTCCGCTCCCAATGCGCGACCCAATTGGCGGCGTCGCGGTCGATGGGATTGGCCTCAAACACGCCCGCATTGTTGACGAGGACGTCGATCGACCCGCCAAGCTGATCGAGCGCGGCATCCCACGCCATTGATGGGGCGGCGGGGTCGGCAAAATCGGCGGCGATGTGGCTGCGGCTGGCATGGCAGGCAAGCGCCACGCCGGGGGTGTCGAGCGATGCGGCGATGGCCGCGCCAATGCCGCGCGACGCGCCGGTCAGGAAGATATTGGTCATGACGCGGGGCTTAGCGTGCGCGGCGCCCGCCGTCATCCACCGTCGGCACGGGGTGGCTCGATCGGTTGGGCAACGCGCCATTTTTCCAGGACCGTCCGCACCTCGGCGGGCAGTTCAGTCGCCCCCGCCGCCGCGCTTATGACCAGCGTGACATCGGCCGTGGCGATGGGCGCGCCGTTTTGGGCAAGCATCGCCACAATGTCCCAACTGCGCGTGCCGATGCGCCCAATGCCATGATATGCCGCGACATCATCGGGAAAGCCGCCCTCCGCCAGATAATTGATCTCGACGCGCGCGACGAGAAAGCGGTGGCCGCTTGGCCGCAACAGGCCGATTGCGTGGTTGAAGCGGACGCGCGCGCTTTCGAACAGCGCCGCCATCGCGACATTGTTGATATGGCCCAGAATATCCAGGTCCTGAAAGCGCGTCTGCACCAAGTCGTGGTGCGGATAATGCGCTGGGTCGAGCCGCTGGGGCGCGGGACGGGGCATCGTCTCTCCGGTCGCTTAATGGGTAATGATGTCGACGCGATCATCCTCGATCATCGCCGCCGTCAAGCGGCCGGTCGCATAAGCACCGGTATCGATCGAAATGCGCGAGGGCAGGATGACGGTATCGGCCGTGACGGTGTGGCCATGGACGACGCGGCGCGGCAAGCGCAGCTCGCTCGACAGGAAAGGCTCGCGAATTTCGAGCAAATCGGCCCGGCGCTGGCGCGACAGGGGAACGCCCGGGCGGATACCGGCATGGACAAAAAGATAATCACCCAGCTCGATCGCCAATTCGAGCTGCGTCAGAAAATCGCGATGGGCCTTGGGCAATGCCGCCGCAAGCGCGCGCTGCGCTGTTGTCAGCTGTCCCGTGGTCGGGGCGGGTGACACGGTGATGCCATAGCTGGCGAGCGTCGCCGCCCCGCCCCAATTGAGCCAGGCGGCGGCATCGCGCGGGTCCGCCAGGAAGCGCAGCATCGCCTCTTCATGATTGCCGATCAGGTAACGCGTCGGCAAGCCGGCAAAGCCCGGCTGGGTCAGCCGGTCAAGCACGTCGTTTGATCCCAGGCCACGGTCGATATAATCGCCGAGGAAAATGACCAGGGCCTCGGCAATCGGTGCGCGCGCGGCATGATCGCGGGCGA
>CANJKQ010000171.1 GCA_947474905.1 Pseudomonadota bacterium
AACGGCCGACCTTTTGGAACTGGTGCCGGGGGTGTTCGTCGAAGGCACGGCGGGCGAGCTGTCCAACAATTATTCGGTGCGCGGACTGCAAGGCGGTGGCCAGCGCTTCATCCAGCTCGAGGAAGACGGCTTGCCGGTCATCTATCAGGGCGGCGGCGCCGATTTCTATTTCTCGAACGACATCACCATCGACCGGCTCGAGGCGGTGAAGGGCGGGTCGTCGGGCGTGCTGACCGTGAACGGCGCCGGTGCGACGATCAACTTCATTTCGCGCAAGCCCAATTTTGAGCGGCCCGAGGCGATTGCTCGCTTCACCGGCTATAATTACGGGCTGAAGCGCGGCGATTTTTATGTGTCGGCGCCGATCACCGACAAGCTTGCCTTCAATATCGGCGGCTATTTTCAGAGCAATCCCGGGGTCCGCAGCAACCCGTTCGATTATGACGGCTATCGGCTGAAGGCGATGCTCGAATACCGGTTTGATGGGGGCGGCTATATCCGGCTGACCGGCAAGATCGGCGACCTGAAGGCCGCTTATTATGCCGACCAGCCCTATACCTATAATAATGGCCAGCCGGGCAGCATTCCCGGCTTTGACGCGCAATTCGGCAATATCGGCGGTGATGCCTTCTCCCGCATCGCGGTGCCGGTATCGACCTTTGTCGATCCCAGCGGCTTCCGCGAATTCCGGCTCGATCAAGGTGTGCGCGTCAAGACCAAGGAGCTGCGGATCGATATCGAAAAGCCGGTGTCGAGCGCGTTCGATGTGTTCATCCATACCCGCTATCTGGGGCTAACCGACGATTTCAACGGCCTGTTTCCTGGGTCAGGCACCGGCAATGCCGGGCTGGCGAGCGCGCTGACCTATTTGACGCCCGGCACCGCATCTCCCATCAACGATCTGTTGACGGCGGGCCGCGCCGCTTATCCGACGACGGCCCGCTTCGGCGTTCGCGATCTGCGGACCGGGGTGGTGTTGGGATCGAACCAGGTGGCCGCGCTCAATGCGCTGAATGGCAATGGCTTCCTGCAGGAAACCACGCTGAACCATGATTATCAATCGGGCCACGACTTCGGCATCAACGCCGGTGGCCGCTGGGAATATGATGGCGGCGGCTTCAAAAATTCGCTGACCGGCGGCGTCCTGTTCTTTGACGTTTCGCGCTTTCAAAACCAGTCGGCGACGTCGGCGGTGGTCAACGACGTCAAGAACAACAGCGACATCTATGATGTGGTCGCGCTGGATAACGCCAATAATGTCATCGGCACGCTGACCGACAATGGCCAGATTTCCTATGGTAATTGGGGCGCGGGCATCCGCCAGCGCAATGACAGCTCGGTCTCGCTCTACGCCAATGACGAGTTGACCATCGGCACCAAGCTCCACATCGATGGCGGCATTCGCTGGGAAAGCGACGATGCCTATTATGCCGAGGGCAATTCGGCGGCGGTCAACCAGCCGGTCCAGCCAGGGCTGGTCAACGCGCGGGTTGTGCCGACGGTGGGCTCGACTTTCGACGGTACCTTCACGGTGACGCAGCACACCCGCCGCAAGGTCGCCTGGACGGTCGGCGCCAATTATCTGATCACGCCCAGCCTGTCAGTCTATGGCCGTTACGCCTTTGGCTTTCAGACCAACAACACCGATCCGATCACCGGCGTAACGCTGTATGAAGGCGGGGTGCGATATCAGTATCGGCGGCTGCTCAACGCCTCGGTCACGGTGTTTCACACCGATTTTGCCAATCAATTCTATAATTTCATCGATCCCACCAATCCGACCATCCAGACGAGCTTCCTCGCCGATCTGAACACGACCGGTGTGGAGGTCGATGCGCTGGTGCGGCCGATCAACTGGTTTTCGGTCGATTTCTCGGGCGTGTTCCAGACGCCCAAGCTCAACAATCTGCGCCTGAACGGCGTGTCGCAGCCGACCTATAACGGCAACCGGCCCGAACGGACGCCGGCAACGCTGTTCACCATCACCCCGACCTTTCAGCTGCCGCACAAGCTGGGCGAGCTTTACGGCCGCTACAAATATATCGGCAAAATCTATGCGGACTCAGGGAACGGTGTCGCCTTGCCCGCTTATGGCGTGACGAGCTTCGGCGTGACGCTCAACCTGACCGAGCGACTGCAATTGGGCTTCAACGCCGACAACGTCTTTAACGAAACGGGCCTTACCGAAGGCAATCCGCGCCAGGGGCAGACCCAAAATGCGGCGTCGGGCTATTTTTATGGCCGCGGTATTGTCGGGCCGACCTATGGGGGAACGGTGACGTACAAGTTCTGACAAAGGGGGGAGCGATGGTGCGGTGGATTGGGCTTGCGGCGGCGATGGCGCTGCTGGGGGCAGCGCCTGCCCCTGCGCCGGAACTCGCCTATCAGCTGGCCGAGGGGCAGAATCTTAACGCGTTTGTCCGCGACGGCCCGGTGGCAGCGCATCTGTTGCTGCGATCGGGACAGGTGCCGCGCATTCTGGTGGCGTTTCCCGCCGGGAATAGCGGCGTGGGGCTGTGGTTTCGGCCGCTCGCCCGCGAAGCGCGGTGGACGCTGGAGGCGGCCCCCAGGCCGGTGAACGCGGAAAACGGCCTGCTCCACGGCATTGTTGCGACCGCCAGCATCGCCACCGCGCGGCTGGAGCTGGACGAGGCGGTGTTGTCCAATGTCCGCTTTCTTCGCGATTATCAGTCGGTCGGCCATTATCCTGCCGAGGTCGCGACACAGGCGGTGATTGAGGGAGACACGATCCGCTATCGGCGCAAGCGGCTTGACGGGGCGCCCGGCTATGCGCTGACGCTGAAGCTTGTCGATGGCCGGCTCGACGGCGGCACCCTTGTGGCGGGGGCAGACGGTCGCATCCGCCTTGAGATCACTGCCCTGACTGGCGACGCGCCGCTGACGCCGATGCCGGTCGATCACCTGCTCAACGCTCACGCCGCGCATGATGCGGCCGCGCGCCATGCGCTGGCTTTCCTCAGCTATCGCGAGAAATTCCTCGCGGGGTCGTGGCGGTTCAACACCTATTTCGGGCGCGATACCTTGATGTCGGTGCGGCTGCTGATGCCGGCGCTGCAACCGCAGGCAGTGGAAGCGGGGATTAACGCGGTGCTGGCCCGCCTGTCACCGGGCGGCGAAGTCGCGCATGAAGAAGGCATCGCCGAATTCGCTATCGTCCAGAACCGCAAGGCAGGGCGCAACGGCACCGCGCCCGAGCTCGATTATGGCATGATCGACGATGACTATATGTTGGGGGCGATCGCGGCGGATTATCTGACCGGACCGGGTGCCGAGCGGGCGCGCGCTTATCTTCGCCAGCCGCTGGCGAGCGAGGCACGGCCCGGCGAGCAGCAACCAACGGGGGCATTGCTCGTCCGCAATCTGCGCTTCGTACTCGCACAGGCACGCCCCTTTGCCGACGCGCCGGGCAAGGCGACGCTGATCGCGATCAAGCCGGGCCGGATGACGGGCGAATGGCGCGACAGCAATGACGGATTGGGCGGCGGCATCTACCCCTATGACGTCAATGCGGCGCTGGTCCCCGCGGCATTGGCGGCTGCGGACCGGCTTTATCGTGCCCGCCTGCTCGATCCTTATCTGATGCCGGCTGACCGCGCGACGTTCGCCGGGGCCGGGCGGATGGCGGCGGTGTGGCGCGCCCGCGCCCCCGCGCTGTTCCGCGTTGATCTGCCCCCGTCACAGGCGCGTGCCGCGATCACGGCCTATGCCGCCTCGCTTGGCGTGCCGCCCGCCCCGGCCTTGGCCGCGATCGGCAGCCTTCCGGTTAGCTTCCACGCGCTGTCGCTCGATGCCCAGGGCAATCCGGTTCCGATCGTCAATTCGGACGAGGGATTTGCGCTGCTGTTCGGCGCGCCCGATGCGGCGACGCTCGACGGCTATGTGGCGGCGATCATGCGGCCTTTTCCAGCGGGGTTGATAACCGATGCCGGGCTGCTCGTCGCCAATGCCGCTTTCGCCCCGCCCGCGCTGCAGGCGAAGTTTACGGCCGGCGCCTATCATGGCGCGGTGATCTGGTCGTGGCAGCAGGCGCTGCTGGCGGCCGGGCTGGAGCGGCAACTTGCCCGGCCTGACTTGCCCACTGATACCCGCGCGCACTTAAAGTCCGCCCAAGCGGCGCTGTGGCGGGCGATTGAGGCGACGCGGCCGCTGCAAAGTTCTGAGCTATGGTCGTGGCGCTATGCCGATGGCCGCTATCAGCCTGTCGCCTTTGGCGCGGGCAAGACCGATGTCGATGAATCCAATGCAGCGCAACTGTGGAGCACCGTTTATCTCGCGGTGCGGCCGCCGGTTACGTCGTCGCGAAAAAGCCGGTAATGGTAAGGCGCCCCGCCAGCGGATCGGCGGAAAGCGGCGT
>CANJKQ010000172.1 GCA_947474905.1 Pseudomonadota bacterium
AGAAGGAAAGCCAAGCCCCGTGTCAAGCACGGGGCGACGGTGAAAGCGAATGTCCGCTTATCACCCCTAGTCGGTCGTCAAGCTCTCGTGCTGAACGCGGCCGTTGATGCGTTCACGACCTAATATCTATCTTCTTGGCGTCTTCGTCGCTTTGTGTCAGTCACCCCATCAGAATCACACACGTCACGCCCGGTGCGTTTTCCTCGGGCGTTGCCGTTAAAGGCAGACGGGCGGCGTCGGCTCTTGCCCGATCGAGGATCGCGGTCGGCACGTCTGCGGCGTGATAGACACGGTCCGCCATCGCGAGCAGGCGGGCCTGGCGCAGCGTCAGATCGTCGGGGTCGGGCGAGGTCAACCGTATCATGTGGAGTTCCCTAGTTGGCCCAGGGATATAGTCGTCCAACCAAAAGTTGACGTCAGCGTCGCCGCTGAGCGGATCCAGCTGTCCGCCCGGCGATAGAGCCTCCGCCAACGCTCGGCGGCGATCGCCCGCGTTTGGGAATATCGCTTTGATTTCTTCGCGAGCCAGCCGCAGCGCCGCCGCGAGATCGCCCAGCCCTGCCGGCAACAGGCCTTCCAGCCGCTGGCGCAATGCCGCCGCCAGCCCCGCCGAAGCGCCGCCGGTGCCGATCGCGATGATAACCGGTGATCGATCGATGATCGCGGGCAGGGTGAAGTCGCACTGATCGGGCCGGTCGACGGCATTGACGAGCACGCCGCGCGCTTTCAGCCGCTCGATCGCCGCAAGTGCCTCCGCCGCATCCTCGATCGCAACGATGGCGAGTGTCGCAGCCGCCATTTCGTCGCGCATCACCACCGCGCCCGCGCGTTCCAGCAACCGCCGCTTGGCCTCCGCCGCATCCCCATCGCCGAGCAGGATCATCGGCCGCCCCGCCAGCCGCAGGAACACCGGCAGGCTGTGCAGGCCTAGGCTTTCAGCCATTCGGGAACGCGCTCGGCAGCGATGATCGTCTCGGCGCTGATCCGGTCGGCGACGATGGCATAGCGGTCGCCATCGACCATCACCTCGGGCACCAGCGGGCGGCTATTGTAGGTGGAGGCCATCGTCGCGCCATAGGCCCCGGCGGTGCGGAAGACGGCGAGATCGCCCGAGGCGACCGCGTCGATATCGCGAGCGAGCGCGAAGGTGTCGCCCGTTTCGCATACCGGACCGGCGATGTTGGCGGTCATCCGCGCGCCATTGGGCGCCACGGCGGCGAAATCGTGCCAGGCGTCATACAGCGCGGGCCGCGCCAGATCGTTCATCGCCGCGTCCACGATCACATAAGGATGGGTGACGCCGGGCTTTACCCAGATCACCCGTGTCAGCAACACGCCGGCATTGCCCGCGATCACCCGGCCGGGTTCGAACATCAGCTCGACATCCCAGCCCGCCGTCACTCGCCGCACCATCGCCCCGAACGCGGCGGGGGAAGGCATGTCGTCGCCGGGCTTGTAGGGCACGCCGAGCCCGCCGCCGAGATCTACCCGGTCGATGGTATGGCCGCGCCCGCGCAGCTCGGCGACCAGCGCGCCGACGCGCGTGTATGCCGCTTCCAATGGCGCCAGATCGCCAAGCTGGCTGCCGATATGGATGGCGACGCCGCGCAGGTTCAGGCCGGGCAAGCCCGCCAGCCGATCGAAAATCGCCGGCGCCTCGTGAATCGCGACACCGAACTTGTTTTCGCGTCTGCCGGTCGAAATTTTGGCATGCGTGCCCGCATCGACATCGGGATTGACGCGCAGCACCGCGTCGGCCGTGCCGCCGCCCGCTACCGCCAGCGCGGCAAGCACCTGGCCTTCCTCTTCCAGCTCGAGGTTGAACTGGCCGATGCCGACCGCCAGCCCGCGCGTCAGCTCGGCGCGGGTCTTGCCGACACCGGAAAACACCACGTCGCGCGCCGGAATGCCCGCAGCGAGCGCGCGGGCCAGCTCGCCGCCCGACACGACATCGGCGCCATAGCCTGCGTCAGCGATGACGCGCAGCACGGCGAGATTGGGATTGGCCTTGATCGCATAGGCAAGGTGCAGCCGTTCGATCCCCGCCAGCCCTTCGCGAAACACCCGCGCATGCCGATCAAAGGTGGCGCGCGAATAGACGTAAACCGGCGTGCCGACCTCATCCGCAATGCGGGTCAGCGGCACATCCTCGGCGTGGAGCACGCCGTTGCGGTAAGTGAAATGGTCCATTGTCCGGGCGTGCGATCAGTTGGGCGGCGGCAGATCATAATCGTCGGTGCGCCGTTCCTGCGATCCGGTCAGCACTTCGTCGCTGCGCACCGGTCGCGCGTCGGGCGTGGTGCGGGTCAGCTTATAGGCATCGGGTCGCTCAGTCGCGCCATAGGGAGCGACGGGCAGCTGCGCGCCCTTGCCGGGCTGCAATTCCCGCTGCGCGCCGCACCCGGCGATCAGCATGGGCAGGATCAGCATCACCAATCGCTTCACTGGCCTTCTCCGTCTCGCGCCGCCCGCGCCGCCGCAATCGCCTCGCGAACCCGTGCCGGCGCCGTTCCGCCCGGACTCGTGCGGCTCGCCACCGATGCGCCCACGCTGAGCACGCCATAGACCCGCTCGTCAATCCGGGGATCGATTGCCTGAAGGTCGGCAAGCGGCAGTCGGTCGAGCGCAACGCCCAATTCTTCCGCGCGCTTGACGGCGCGGCCGGTGATGTGGTGCGCTTCGCGAAACGGAATGCCGCCCTCGCGCACCAGCCAGTCGGCCAGGTCGGTCGCGGTGGCGAACCCGGCTTCGGCGGCTGCCCGCAACCGGTCGGTGCGGAAAGTCGCGCTTGCGACCATGCCTGTCATCGCCGCGACGGAAAGCCCCAGCAGGTCATGCGCCTCGAATACGGGCGGCTTGTCGTCCTGCATGTCCTTGGAATAAGCGAGCGGCAGGCCCTTCATCGTCATGGTCAGTGCAACCATGCAGCCCGCAATCCGCCCCGCATGGCCGCGCACCAGCTCGGCGGCGTCGGGATTGCGCTTTTGCGGCATGATCGAGCTGCCCGTCGACCATTGGTCGCTGAGCGAGACGAAGCCGAAAGGCTGCGACGCCCAGAGGATGAATTCCTCGGCGAGGCGAGACAAATGCAGTGCGCATTGCGTCGCGCTCATCAGATAATCGAGCGCGAAGTCGCGATCGCTGACCGCATCGAGCGAATTGCGCGTCGGCGCATCGAAACCCAGCGCCCTGGCGGTCATCGCCCGGTCGATGGGGAAGCCCGTGCCCGCCAGCGCCGCCGATCCTAGCGGGCACTGATTGAGCCGCGCGCGGGCATCGGCAAAGCGGCTGCGGTCGCGCGCGATCATTTCGTAATAGGCCATCAGGTGGTGGCCAAGCGTCACCGGCTGCGCGCTTTGCAGATGGGTGAAACCCGGCATGACGCTGTCGGCATGCTCCTCGGCACGCGCGATCAGCGCATCCTGGAACGCAGCCAGCGCCGCATCGACCTCGTCGATCGCATCGCGCACCCACAGCCGGAAATCGGTCGCGACCTGATCGTTGCGCGAGCGCGCGGTGTGGAGCCGCCCCGCCACCGGCCCGATCTTGTCGGCCAGCCGCGCTTCGGTCTGCATGTGGATGTCTTCGAGCGCCAGGTCCTCGGCGACGCCGCCCGCCGCATAGTCGGCGGCGACTGCCTCCAGCCCGGCGCTGATCGCCGCTGCATCCTCGGCCGAAACGATGCCCTGCGCGCCCAGCATCGCGACATGCGCTTTCGATCCCGCCACGTCCTGCCGCCACAGCCGCTTGTCGAAGGGGATGGAGGCGTTTATCTCGCGCATCACCGCGGCGGGCCCCTCGGCAAAGCGCCCGCCCCACATGCTATTGGAGGCTCCCCCGCTCATGTCGTCGCGCTCGCTGATCGCTCTCGTCCTTGGCTGTGCCGTGATCGGGGGGTGCGATAAGCAATCGCCCGCGCCGGAGCAAGCCAACACCGCCGTAGCCTCGCAGGCCATGCCCGACGAAATGCCCGCGACGCCATCCACCGCACCTGCGTCCCCAATCAAGGCCGTGATCGATCGCAGCCACAAGGGCGAAGCGGCGCCCAGTGTGGGCTTTGCCGATCCGCAGGACAAGCAAGTGACGATCGCCAGCTTCAAGGGCAAGCCAGTGCTCGTCAACCTGTGGGCGACCTGGTGCGCGCCGTGCGTCGCCGAAATGCCGACGCTCGACAAGCTCGCTGCCGCGCGCGCGGGCAAGCTCACCGTGCTGACGGTGAGCCAGGATATGGACGGCCAATCGAAGGTGCTGCCGTTCTTCGAGAAAGGCGGCTACAAGACAATAAAGCCCTATATCGACGCGCAGAACGGGCTGGGGATCGCCTATAAAGCCAACCTGCCGACGACGATCCTCTACGACGCAAGCGGGCACGAAG
>CANJKQ010000173.1 GCA_947474905.1 Pseudomonadota bacterium
CAGCTTTCGCTGGGATGACGGGTTGCCGATGACGGCTTGGCGTGGGTCAGGCGATGACCGAACCCGGCTCGTCATTACCCTCCAATATGCCGCGCGCCACGTTCGATTTGTGGTAGCCATAGAGGAAGTAAAAGATCAGGCCGATCCCGGTCCAGACGAGAAACACCATCTGCGATGCCCGATCGAGGCTGAAGAAAAGCACGATGCAGCCAAGGATCGACAGCGGCGCCACGATCCACAGCAGCGGGGTGCGGAACGGCCGGTGGCGCGACTTGTCGGTCACGCGCAGGATCATCACGCCGAGCGACACGACCCCAAAGGCGAAGAGCGTGCCCGAGTTGGAATAGTCTGCCAGCGTCCCCACCGGCAGGAACGCGGCGCAAATCGCAACCACCGTTCCGGTTATCGTCGTCACCACCCATGGCGTCCGGTAGGTGGGATGGACGGTGGCAAGCGCGCGCGGGAGCAGGCCGTCACGCGCCATCACGAAGAAAATCCGCGTCTGGCCAAACATCATCAGCAGCACGACCGACGGCAACGCAAAAGTTGCCGCAAGCGCGATAAGCTGACCGAAAATCGGCAAGGATACTTCGCGAGCGATATAGGCCAGCGCTTCCTTTGAGCAGACGACGGGCGCATGCGTCGCCTGGCATGCCGCGCTGCTGTAGAGTTCGGGCGCGCCGCCGGCGAAGAACTTGCCGGTGGCGGGATCAACCAGCGGCTGCGCGCCGAACGAGCCGATCACCCCCGCTGACACCAGCAGATAGAAGATCGTGCAGATCGACAAGGACGCGATCAGCCCGATCGGCACGTTGCGCTGCGGGTTTTTCGTTTCCTCGGCCGCAGTCGAAACCGCGTCAAAGCCGACATAGGCAAAGAAAATCGATGCCGCCGCACCCAGCACGCCCGTGCCCGACCCGTCAAACGGATTACCCCAGCCGCGCGGGGTAAAGGGGGTGAAATTGGCGGTATGCCCCGAAATCATCGGCACAGTGATGGCAACGAACAGCGTCAGCGCTGCAACCTTGATGGCGACAAGAACGGCGTTGACGGTGGCGCTTTCCTTGGTGCCGATCACCAGCAGCCACGTCATCAGCGCGGTGATGAGGACGGCGGGCAGATTGATAAAGCCGCCGACTTCGCCGCCTTTCAAAATGCCCCATTCGATCTTGGGACCCACGGTTAAGGCATGGGGTAAGTGCAATCCCCAATTATCGAAAAAGCCGATAATATGCCCCGACCAGCCGACCGCGACGGCGCTGGCGCCCAGCGCATATTCCAGGATAAGTGCCCAGCCGACCAGCCACGCCATCAGCTCGCCGAGCACGGCATAGCTATAGGTATAGGCCGATCCCGCCACCGGCACCATCGACGACAATTCCGAATAACAGAGCGCTGCCATCGCGCAGACAAAGCCTGCCACCATGAACGACAGCATCATGCCTGGCCCCGCCTTTTGCGCGGCGGTGGCGGTCAGCACGAAAATACCAGTGCCGATCACCGCGCCGATGCCCAGCATGGTCAGCTGGAACGCGCCCAACGACCGGTGCAGCGATTTCTTTTCCGCCGTCGCGATGATCGCGTCGAGCGGTTTGATCCGCGCCAGGTTCATGTGTCGTTCGTCTCCCCGATGGCGGCAGCGCCGCCTTTCTTGTTACTCAATTACGCGAAACTAGCCGCAAATCGGCCTCAAGCAATCCCTTAATAGCGGCCGCTCCAAATCCTCTCCCGCCAGCAGGCGGGCGACTCAATGATTGCCACCGGCCAACATCGGGCCAAGCGGCTTGCCGGCGAAAAGGTGGACATGGAGATGCGGCACTTCCTGATGCGCGTCGAGGCCGATATTGGCGAGCAGGCGATAACCCGGCGCCACCAGCCCCATGTCGCGCGCCACCCTGCCCACCGCGCGGACAAAGCCCGCAATCTCAGCGTCCGATCCGCGCGCGCTGAAATCATCCCACGACACATAGGCGCCCTTGGGGATCACCAGCACATGCGTCGGCGCCTGCGGGTTGATGTCGTGGAAAGCGAGCGCGAATTCATCCTCATAAACCCGCTTTGACGGGATTTCGTCGCGCAGGATGCGCGCGAAGATGTTCTGGTCGTCATAGGGCTGGGTGGCGTTAATCGGCATAAATCACTCCGGGCGGGAAGCCTTTTCGGCGATGCCCGACACACCTTCGCGGCGGGCGAGCTCGGCGCGAATATCGTCAAGCGTCAGGCCAGCGTCTGCAAGCAACACAAGCAAGTGGAAGACGAGGTCCGCCGCTTCGCTAGTCAGCGCCGCCTTGTCCTCGGCCAGCGCCGCGATCACGGTTTCGACCGCTTCCTCCCCCAGCTTCTGTGCAATCTTGGCGCGGCCGCGCGTGAACAGGCGCGCGACATAAGAGCTATCGGGGTCGGCGCCACGGCGGCTGGCGATGGTCGCTTCAAGCGCGGTCAAAATGTCGTCGGCCATGGCCGCCAGCGCTGGCACGGGGCGGGGGCGGGCGTCAATCCTCAGGCGGCAGATCGCGCCGTTTGGCAAACCGTGCCCGCAAGGCGCGGCGCAGCAGAACGATCAGCACCGCCGCGACGATGAAAGTGACGAGGTCGTAAAGTTCGGGGTGCGTCCGCTCATGGACCAGGCCCGAATGGGCGGGCGCGTCGGCGGTCGTTACGGCGGCGGTGATCATGCCACCGGCGTCCGCACCGGCACGCCGGCCGCCGCCAGCGCGCGATGCGCATCAGCGATCGAGGCCTCGCCGAAATGAAAGATGCTGGCAGCGAGCACGGCGCTGGCATGCCCCTCAATGATCCCTGCCACCAGATCGCCAAGCCCGCCGACACCGCCCGATGCAACCACCGGCACGCTGACCTGATCGGCAATGGTGCGGGTGAGCGCGAGGTCATAGCCATCGCGGGTGCCGTCGCGGTCCATCGAGGTGATGAGTAACTCGCCCGCGCCCAGGTCGGCGAGGCGGATGGCGTGCTCGACCGCGTCGATGCCCGTCGCGTTGCGCCCGCCATGGGTGAAGACTTCCCAGCGCCCCGGCGCCACCGCGCGCGCATCGACCGACGCGACGCAACATTGGCTGCCGAAGCGATCGGCGATGTCGGCGACCACCTCGGGCCGGGCGACGGCGGCGCTGTTGACCGCGACCTTGTCCGCGCCTGCGAGCAGCAGCGCGCGCGCATCCTCCGCCGTCCGCACCCCACCACCGACCGTCAGCGGCATGAAGCAGACTTCGGCGGTGCGGCGGACGACATCGATGATCGTGCCGCGCGCCTCATGGCTGGCGGTAATGTCGAGGAAGCACAGCTCGTCAGCCCCCGCCGCATCATAAGCGCGCGCCTGCTCGACCGGATCGCCAGCATCGCGCAGGTCGACAAAGTTGACGCCCTTGACCACACGGCCATTGGCGACGTCGAGGCAGGGAATGACGCGGGCGCGGACGGTCATGGTCATATTCCTCCCCGAGCTCGCTCGGGGAGGGGGACCATCGCGCCAGCGATGGTGGAGGGGAATTTCCCCGACCGCCGGACAATGCCCCTCCACCACCAGCTTCGCTGGCGGTCCCCCTCCCCGAGCAAGCTCGGGGAGGAAGGGTGATTTTCGCTCACGCCGCCCTCGCCACGCTGATCGCGGCGGCCAGGTCCAGCCGCCCGTCATACAGCGCCCGCCCGGTGATCACCCCCTCAATGCCATCCCGCGCATGCAGCGCGAGCATATGGATATCGGCAATGCCCTTCACCCCGCCGCTCGCGATGACCGGAATGTCCACCGCGCGGGCGAGGTCGACCGTTGCTTCCAGGTTGATGCCCTTCAGCAGTCCGTCGCGCCCGACATCGGTGAACAGCAAAGCCGCGACGCCTGCATCCTCGAACCGGCGCGCGAGATCGACGACGCTGGTGGTCGACACATCGGCCCAGCCCTTGGTCGCGACCATGCCGTCCTTGGCATCGACCGCAACGACGATGCCGCCGGGAAAATCCCGCGCCGCCGCGCGCACCAGATCGGGGTTATCGAGCGCCGCGGTGCCGATCACGACGCGCGCGACGCCCAGGTCGAACCAGCGCTCGATGCTTTCCCGGCTGCGGATGCCGCCGCCCAGTTGAACATGGCCGGGGAAACGCTCGACGATGGCCTTTACTGCCTCGCCATTGACGCTGCTGCCCGCAAAGGCACCGTCCAGATCAACGACGTGCAGATGCTCGGCGCCGGCTTGCGCAAACAGCATCGCCTGCGCCGGCGGGTCTTCGCCATAGACCGTCGCGCGCGCCATATCGCCCTCAGCCAGGCGCACCACTTGCCCGGCCTTCAGGTCGATGGCGGGGAAGACGATGAGGGTCATAAACTCAATCCTCCCCGTTTACGGGGAGGTGGC
>CANJKQ010000174.1 GCA_947474905.1 Pseudomonadota bacterium
TCGACTTTGCTCGGGGCGAACGGAGGGGGAAAGGGGATAACTCTGGGAGATGTTATCCGCATCGATGACGGTCTTGGACTTGACCTCGTCCGCCACTTTCAGGCCCAAAGCGGCGGTGCCTTGCGGGCCCAGCATGGCGGCGCGTTGCGCGCGCATCTGTTTCAGCTTTTCCAGCCGCCCCTGGTTGCGCCGTCGCCGTCCGGTGACGCCGCGCAGCAGCCAATGCTCCTCGATCTTCAGCTTGGCGTCGAGGCGCTCGGCATTGCGGATTTCTTCGGCATAGACTTGCTCGGTCCAGGCATCATAGCCGCCAAAGCCGATCTCGTTGCGCCTCAGTGACCCGCGATCCAGCCACAGGGTCTGCCTGGTCAGTCGCGTCAGAAAGGTGCGGTCGTGGCTGATAACGATAAACGCGCCGGTAAAACGCTGCAGCCAGGTTTCGAGCCATTCGATCGCGCCGATGTCGAGATGGTTGGTCGGCTCGTCGAGCAGCAGCACATCGGGGTCCTGCGCCAGCGCGCGGACGATCGCGGCGCGGCGCCGCTCGCCACCCGACGCTGACGCCGCTTCGCGCGTCAAATCGATGCCGAGCTGGTCGGCAATCGCATCGGCCTCATGCGCGGCGGGGGCATCGTCGCCCGCCAGGACGAAATCCTTGAGCGTGGCATAGCTCGCCATTGGCGGGTCCTGTTCGAGCAGCACTACGCGGGTGCCCGGCACGATCGTCCGCCGCCCCTCGTCCGCCTCGATGCGGCCGGCGATCAGCTTCATCAGCGTCGTCTTGCCTGCGCCGTTGCGGCCGATCAGCGCCAGCCGGTCGCGCGCGCCGATATGCAGGTCCAGCCCGCGAAACAGCCAACCCGCGCCCTGGATAAGGCCGAGATTTTCATAGGAGAGAACAGGTGCCGCCATGGTCCGGGCAGTTAGGGGTGGCGGGGGCTGAGGGCAAGCGCTGCCGTCCGCGACCCTCAGTTCGTCATTGCGAGCGCCAGCGAAGCAATCCAGCCGGGGCCCGGACGCTGGATTGCGTCGTCGCGATGCTCCTCGCAATGACGGCGAGTGGGTGGCCCTTGATGCCGACCCGTCCGTCATTGCGAGCGCCAGCGAAGCAATCCAGTCGCGCTGCCCGGGCGCTGGATTGCGTCGTCGCGCTGCTCCTCGCAATGACGGGACGTGGGTGGCCCTTCATGCCGACCCGTCCGTCATTGCGAGCGTCAGCGAAGCAATCCACTTCCCGCGACAGCCCCCCAAACAACCCTGTCTGGCGGCTGTCGGCGCTATTCACGGGCTGTTCAACGCCCGCTGCCTAGGGCAAAGCGATCATGACGATGAAGAACCTGTCCTTTCTGCTCCTGGGGGTGCTGGCGCTGGCGCAGCCGGTGGTGGCACAGCGCCATCGCGAGGCGGATCAGGTGTTCGATGCGACGCGCACCGGGCGCATTCTGCCCTTGCCCGAAATCGAACGCCGCGTCGTCCCGACCATTCCCAACGCGCAATATCTTGGCGTCGACCTGGATTTGGATAGCGGGATTTACACGCTGAAGTTCCTGCGCAATGGACTGGTCATCTGGGTGCAGGTCGATGGCCAAACCGGCAAGATCATCGGCCGCTCGGCCCGCTGACACAGACTGCTGAAGCAGCAGCCAAAAGGGGACTAAGCGATGCGCGTGTTGATCGTCGAGGATGAGCCAAGCCTGGGTCAGCAGCTGAAAAATACGCTGGAAGGGGCGGGCTATGCCGTCGACCTCGCCACCGATGGCGAGGATGGACATTTTCTCGGCTCGACCGAAAGCTATGACGCGGTGGTGCTCGATCTGGGCCTGCCTGAGATTGACGGCCTCACCGTCCTCGACCGCTGGCGCAAGGAAGGCAAGGTGATGCCCGTCCTCGTGCTCACCGCGCGTGACAGCTGGTCGGACAAGGTGGCGGGGCTCGATGCTGGCGCCGACGATTATGTCGCCAAGCCCTTCCAGTCAGAGGAATTGATCGCTCGCCTGCGGGCGCTCATCCGTCGCGCGTCGGGCAATGCCTCGTCGGAACTGATCGCGGGCGATGTCCGGCTCGATACCCGATCGGGCAAGGTCACGCTGGCGGGCGAGCCGGTCAAGCTGACCGCGCAGGAATATAAGCTCTTGAGCTACCTCCTCCACCACAAGGGCAAGGTGGTGAGCCGCACCGAGTTGATCGAGCATATTTACGACCAGGATTTCGATCGCGATTCCAATACGATCGAGGTATTTGTCACCCGCATCCGCAAGAAGCTGGGCCAGGACGTGATCAGCACGGTACGCGGTCTGGGCTATAGCCTTGATGATCCCAATGGCTGATCGGCGGCGCGATGGCTGAGGCGGATGCCTCGTCGACGGCGGTGACGCCGGCCACGGCGTCGCGCGCTGGCCCCAGCGTGCGGACGAGCGGTTCGCTCAGCTGGCGGATGATCTCGGTCGCGGCCTTGTGGATTACCGTGCTGCTGGCCGGCGGCGGCTTTGCGCTTGATCGGGTGCTGGTGAGCGCGGTGACCCGCAATTTCGACGACCAGCTCGAATATGTGCTGCAGGCGATGATCGTTTCTGCCGAAATCGGCCCGGAAGGCGAAGTCGTCTTTACGCGTGAACCTGCTGACCAGCGGTTTTTGGAACCTTATTCGGGGCTTTACTGGCAAGTCAGCGCGCCGGGGCATGAGGATTTCCCGTCGCGGTCCTTGTGGGACCGGCGGCTGGCCTATGGCGGCCACCATAATGATCTGTCGATCCACCAATATGACAGCACCGAATTCCCCGACGAGAAGCTGCGCGTGCTGGAGCGCGACGTGCAGTTGCCGGGCTCGCCGGTGCATTGGCGGTTCAAGGTCGCGTCCAGCCGCGCCATTCTCGACGCGCAGATTGGCGCGTTGCGCAAGACGTTGCTGTTTTCTTTCCTGCTGCTGGCGCTGGGGCTGATCGGTCTTGCCGCATTGCAGACTTTTTACGGGCTGTGGCCGTTGCGCAAAGTGCGCGAGGAAATCGCCCGGATGCGCGCCGGCAAATCGCGCCGCATTGACGAGGCAATGCCGATCGAAGTGGCGCCGATGGTCGAGGAGCTGAACGCGCTGATCGCGCATAACGACCGCCAGGCGGAAGAAGCACGCGCCCATGCCGGCAACCTTGCGCATGCGCTGAAAACGCCGCTCACCGTCATCATGAACGCCGCGACGGCAGAGGCCGACGATCTTGCGCCCACCGTCATCCGTGAGGCAGCGACGATGCGGCGGCAGGTCGACCACCACCTCGCGCGCGCCCGCGCGGTGGGGCGTCGCGGCAATGCGCATAGCCGGGCAGCGGTATGGCCGAGCCTTGAATCGGTCGAACGCGCGGTTGCCCGGCTTTATCCCAAGGTGCGGTTCGACATGGACGGCGCCAAGGATTTGTCGGTCCATGTCGAGCGGCAGGATCTGGACGAAATGCTCGGCAACCTAATTGAAAACGCGGCAAAATATGGCGGCGGCAGCGTCTTTGTCACGGTGCGCGCGGCGGGCGATTATGTCGAATGCCTGGTCGAGGATGACGGCATGGGCATCCCCGAGGAAGAGCGTAGCCGCATTTTCGATCGGGGGGCGCGGCTCGATACCGGCAAGCCGGGGACCGGCCTTGGCCTTGCCATTGTGCGCGACGTGGCCGAAATCTATGATGGCGGCGTGTCGCTGGAGGAAAGCGAGGACCTTGGCGGCCTGCTCGCCCGGCTCAGGCTGCCGGCGGCACCCTGAAAACGGCGCTTTGCCCCCGATCACCCCCTGGGGGGCGGGTTGGACGGGCCGCTTTGCCCAAGCCGCTTGCCAACCCATGCGATGATCGATGCCCTTTCTGCGGCGCGCGTCTGAACTGCCCGCTATCCCATCCGTTTTCCCGGCATCGATCAGGAGATGCAGCATGGACAATGGATCGGGGCGTTTGTCACGTCGCGCGGTGGTGGGCGGCGTTGGTGCCGGCGTGGCGACGGCAGCAGCAACGGCGGGCATGGGGCGGGTGCCCCAGTCCAGCGGCGAAACCGGCGGCACCGCACCGCCGCTGACTGATCCGCGCGAAAAATACCCCAAGCCGCCGTTCGAACGCCAGAGCCAGCCCTGGCCGGGCCTCGCCTCCAAAATGGTGCCGGTGCCTGACCATGGCGAGCGGTCCTATAAAGGCTCCGGGCGGTTAGCGGGACGCAAAGCACTGATCACTGGTGGAGATTCGGGCATGGGTCGCGCCGCCGCCATTGCCTATGCCCGCGAAGGCGCCGACGTCGCGATCAACTATTTCCCGTCGGAAGAACCCGATGCGCGCGAAGTGATCGACTTGATCCACCAAGCGGGGCGCAAGGGCGTCGCCA
>CANJKQ010000175.1 GCA_947474905.1 Pseudomonadota bacterium
CACAGCGATTGCCGATGTCGAGTGCGGCCTCGTCTTTGCCGATGGCCCCCGCGTCCAGCGGCTGAACGAAGTCTCCGGCGTGGCGGCGCGAATTGTCGCGGTCGATGACCGGCTGCGCCTGAAAGAAGCGCTGATCCACGTCATCGACACCGGCACCGCCGATGGGGCGCTGCCGATGCTGACGGGCGATCATCATGCGACGATCCTGTTTACCTCGGGCTCGACCGGCCAGTCCAAGGGCGCACTCAGCGACCATAAGGGCGTGGTGCAGGCGGTGTTCAATTACCTCGCCAACGCGATCATGATGCTGCAGTTGTCGACCGAGGACGGCAAGGCACCGGCGCCGCAACAGGCGATGCTGCTCAACGTGCCGTTGTTCCACGTCACCGCCGAAGTGCCGGTGCTGCTGCAAAGCTTTGCGATGGGGCGCAAGCTGGTGCTGATGCCCAAATGGGATGCCGAGGAAGCGATGCGCCTGATCGAGCGTGAGCGGGTGACCTATTTCGTCGGCGTGCCGCTGATGAGCTTCGAAATCCTGACGCACCCCAACCGGCACAATTATAATCTCTCGACCGTCACCGATTTCGCCGCGGGCGGCGCGCCACGCCCCGTCGAGCATGTTCGTCGGTTGAATGAGGAAATGGGCGGGCCGGCGCCGCTGATCGGCTATGGCCTGACCGAGACCAACGGCGTTGGCTGCGGCAATTTCCGCGACAATTATCTCGCCAAGCCCAATTCGACCGGTCGCGCCTCGGCGCCCCTGGTCGAGCTTGCCATTCTGGACGGCATGGGGCGGCCGGTCGCGCAGGGCGAGCGCGGCGAAGTCGCCATCCGGTCTATCTGCAATTTCATCGAATATTGGGGCAACCCCGCCGCCACCGCCGCCGCATTCAGCCCCGATGGTTTTTTCCTGACCGGCGACATCGGCTATCTCGATGATGACGGGTATCTGTTCATCGTCGACCGCAAAAAGGACATCATCATTCGCGGCGGCGAGAATATCTCGTGCCAGGAAGTCGAGGCGGCGCTGTACGAGCATCCCGACGTGGCCGAGGCGAGCGTTTTCGGCCTGCCCGATGAACGCCTGGGCGAAGTGCCGGGCGCCGTGGTTCACCCGCGCAACGGCGCAACGCTGACCCGCGACATACTGTGCGAGTTTCTGTCGCACCGCATTGCGGCGTTCAAGCTGCCGCAGGTCATGTGGTTCTCAGACCAGCCATTGCCGCGCCTGGGCACCGAGAAGATCGACAAGGTATCGCTGCGCGCCACCTATCGCGCGGCCTGTGCCGCTGAGATGGCGAAGGCCTGAACCCGACCGTTGCACCGTTGGTGCCGAGCTTGTCCAAATGCGGTGCTGTTTGCGTGGACGATCGGCAGTTTGAACCGCCCGGCGCGACCGGTGCGCGACAAAGCTGGTCCTCTAGCCCATCTGGCGCCTTTGCTCGCGCGCCGCTACAGCCGCGGCGATGACCACGCCCAAGCTCGCCGAGCGCCTGGCCAATATTGATCGCCGCACGCTGCTGATCGGCGGCGGCGCTGGCATTGGCCTGATTGTGGCGTGGAGCCTGTGGCCGCGCACTTACCCGGAAAATCTCACCGCCGCGCCCGGTGAGACGATCATCAATGCCTGGCTCAAAATCGGCACGGATGGCCATGTATCCGTCGCCGTCCCGCAGGCAGAATATGGCCAGGGGGTCTATACCGCGCTGCCCCAGATCATTGCCGATGAACTGGGGGCGGACTGGCGCACCGTGTCGGTCGAACCGGCCCCGCTCAACCCGCTTTACGCCAACAGCATGGCGGTCGATGAGCTGTTTGAGGGGCTGTTCGCCGATGTCCCGCAACAAGTAAAGGAAAGCCATGCCGCGCGCACCGCCTTGGTGATGACGGCAGGCTCAACCTCGGTGCGCGCGTTTGAGGAGCCGTTGCGCCGCGCCGGTGCCGCCGCGCGAGCTTTATTGTGCCAGGCCGGCGCGGCCAGGCTGGGGGTCGCGGCGAGCGCGTGCGATACCAAGGACGGCTTCGTTGTTTCGGGCCAGCATCGCGTGCGCTTTGCCGAACTCGCGGCAGCGGCGGTCGGCTATCGCGTCCCTGATCCCTTGTCGCTGCGCGAAGGCAGCGGCGGCCTATACGGCGCCGAACTGCCCCTGCTCGACGTCCCCGCCAAGGTGGATGGCAGCGCGGGCTTTGCCGGGGACGTTCGCCTGCCCGGCATGGTGTTTGCGGGCATCCGCCAGACCCCGGCCGGCATGCGCCTCGTCGGTTATGACCGCGCCGCCGCCGCCAAGGTGCGCGGTTTTTTGACGCTGGTGGAACAGCCGGGCTGGGTTGCCGCCGTGGCCAGCGATGGCTGGGCGGCGAACCGCGCGCTCAACGCGCTGCGCCCCCGCTTCCAGCATGAGGGGGCAGCGATCAGCTCGGCGACGATCGATGCTGCGCTCACTGCGGCGCTTAACGGGCCGGGCGAGCGAATGGCAGCACGCGGCGATTTGTCGGCGGTATTCAAAGGCGCGCGCGTGGTCGGCGCCGAGTATCGCGTTGGCCTTGCCCCGCATGCCCAGCTCGAAACGATGACCGCGGCGGCGCATTACGACAATGGCCGGTTGAAGCTGTGGCTGCCCACCCAGGCGCCTGGCCTAGCGCGAACGGCGGCGGCGTCCGCGCTCGGCATTGGCGAGGGGCGCGTCATCATCCACCCGATGCTGATCGGCGGCTCGTTCGGCGCCAATCTGGAGCATGAGGTGGCGGCGCAGGCCGCGATCATCGCGCGCGAGGTAAAGCGGCCCGTGCAACTCACCTGGTCGCGCGCCGAAGACCTGATGCATGATCGCTTTCGCTCGCCTGCCGCCGCGCGGATGACGGCGCGGTTGAACGCCAATGGCCAGATACTGGGCTGGCAGGCGCAGATCGCCGCGCCCGGCACCGGGCGGGAGCTTGCAAGGCGCCTGTTCGATCATGATGCCGCCGCGGGCGCCGCCGCATCCACCGGCGGCATCGGCGATCATTATGCGGTGGCGGGCGCGCTGCCCTTGTATCGTTTCCCGGCTTATGCGATCGATCACCACCCCGCCGACATTGGCCTGCCAACCGGCCATTGGCGATCGGGCGCACACAGCTATACCTGCTTTTTCACCGAGTGTTTCCTCGATGAATTGGCCCACGCCGCCAATACCGAGCCCCTGTCGTTTCGCGTCGGCATTACCGGCGATGCCCGCCTCGTCCGCTGCCTGTCGACCGCAACCGCGCTTGGCGGCTGGGAAGGCGGCGTCGGCGGCAGCGGCCAGGGCATTGCCTGCCACAGTTTTCGCGGCAGCCATATCGCGGTTTTGGCCGAGGCGCATCTGGATGACGGCAAGCCCGTGGTCGATCGGCTGGTCGCCGCGGTCGATTGCGGCCAGATGGTCAATCCCGATCTCGTCCGCCAGCAGATTGAGGGCGGCTTGCTGTTCGGCATGGGCGCGGCGCTTGGCGCACCGATTGAGATTGACGGCAATTTGCCCACCGCGCGCGGCTTCCACGCGCTTGGGCTGCCCCGGCTTGCCGACATCCCCGACATCACCGTCGAACTGATCAAGAGCGAGGCGGCGCCGGGCGGGGTCAGCGAGCTGGCCGTGCCGCCGGTCGCGCCCGCCATCGCCAATGCGCTGCAGGCCGCCGAAGGCTTCCGACTGCGCCAATTGCCGCTGACGGTGGGCAAATGACGCTGCCTGCCGATCACCCGCCGGTAAAGCCGCCCCGTATCGGCGTGCTGCTCGTCAACCTGGGCACGCCGGATGGGCCCGATATCGCCTCGGTAAAGCGCTATCTGGCGGAATTCCTGTCCGATCCGCGCGTCGTGGAAATTCCCGCGCTGCTCTGGCAGCCGATTTTGCGCGGCATCATCCTCAATACCCGCCCGCGCAAATCAGCCGAAGCCTATCAGCAAGTGTGGCAGCCCGAAGGCTCGCCGCTTGCGGTCATCACCAAGGCGCAGGCGACGGCGCTGGAGGGCGCCTTCGGCCCCGACGTGACCGTCGATTGGGCCATGCGATATGGCAAGCCCAGCATTCGCGAGCGGCTGGAGGCGATGCGCGCGGCGGGCGTTGATCGGCTGCTCGTCGCGCCGCTCTATCCGCAATATTGCGCGGCAACGACGGCGACGGTCAATGATCTGGTCTTTGACACGCTGAAACGCTGGCGCTGGCAGCCTGCCTTGCGCACGCTTGCCCCCTATTCTGACGCGCCCGAGCATATCGCGGCCTTGGCAACATCGGTGCAGGCTGATCTTGCCGCGCTCGATTTCGAGCCGCAGGCGCTGGTGACGAGCTTTC
>CANJKQ010000176.1 GCA_947474905.1 Pseudomonadota bacterium
ATCACGCTCACGTCCTGCGGCACGCGCTTGCCGTGCACGGCGAGCGCTCGCAACGCGCTCATCGCGATCACGTCCGATGCCGCGACGATCCCGTCAGGCGCGGGATGGCCGCCCAGATAGTCTTCGATCGCGCTATAGGATGACTCGCTGGTCAGATGCATTGGCAGCAACGTGCCTTCGCCCAGCCCCGCCGCCGCCAGCGCCGTCTGAAAGCCGGCGAAGCGTGCGGCGAATTCCGGCACCCCGACATTGCCGAAAAAGGCCAGGCGCCGCCGCCCCTGCGCCAGCAGATGCTCGGCCGCGAGGCGCCCGCCCGCGACATTGTCGGACCCGACCGTGGTCTGCACGTGGCCCGGCAAGGCCGCCCCCCACACCACCAAAGGGGGGTAACGGGCGGCAACGCGCTCGATCGTGTCGACCTGGTCGGACTGGCCGATGATGACGACGCCGTCGACGCGGCCGGCGTCGACAATGCGGTCGAGCCAGCGATCATCGGTGGGGATGACGCGCGACAGCAGCAGATCATGGCCGCGATCGGCAATGGCGTCGGCGAGCGGCCCCAATAGGCTCATGAAAAACGGGTCTGACAGAGTCTGATCGGCTTCATGCCCCAGCGGCAGGACCACCCCGATTGCCCCGGTTCGCTTCAGCCGCAAATTGCGCGCTGCCCGGTTCAACTGAAAGCCATGCTCGTCCGCGAGCGCCTCGATCCGCGCGCGGGTCGCTTTGGCAATGGCAGGATTGCCAGCCAAAGCGCGCGACACGGTGGCAACCGAGACCCCCGCCAGCTGCGCTAGCTCGGCAAGAGTGGCGGCCCGGAACCCTGTCATCCAGCCTCTTTGGCAGCAATACCGGGCGTCGCCAAGGCTTTGTCGCCAAGGGCGCCGACAGCCTTCGTCAAATCATGTGCTCCGCCGCGCCTTAGGGGCGGCGCAATCGATCTAAGGCATACTGCCCTTCACGTTATGGATTGCGGTTGCCGGGCGCATGGCGGAACATCAGCGCTATCCATCGGTTGATCGTTGCGCCACCGGTTGCACTGTCGGGGCGGTAGGAAATTCGCGTTGCCGCGATTAGAAACCTGGTGGGCCAGCACGGACGAGGGAGTTGGAACGGGTGTCAGCGGCAGGGGAAGGCGAACCGCGCGCAGGCGCCGCATCGTCATTGCTCCGCCGTCGTCCGGTCTCGCTGATCGCCGGCGTCGCGTCGCTGGCGGTGATTGCGGGGTTATGGGGCGCGCGGCGACCGATCGCGACCGAGCTGATCGACCATAAGCTGGCCGAATGGCACGTCCCGGCACGCTATCGCATCGCGACGCTGGGATTGACGCGGCAGCGGCTGATCGACGTCGTGCTGGGCGATCCCATGCAGCCCGATCTGGTCGCCGACTGGATCGAGCTGGACACGCATTTCGGCCTTGATGGCGCGCATGTGGTGGGTGTGCGGGCGGGGCATTTGCGGTTGCGCGGGCGGATCGCCAATGGCCGCCTGACTCTGGGCAGCGTCGACCGGCTGATCCCTGCGGCGCCGGGCAAACCCTTTGCCTTGCCCGCGATCGACCTTGATCTCGGCGATGGCGGCCTTGATCTGACGACGCCAGCCGGGCCAGTGGTGCTGCGGCTTGCCGGGCGGGGGCGGCTCGATAGCGGTTTTCGCGGGACATTGCGTGGACAGGCGCCGACGCTGGCGCTGCAGGGATGCGCCGCGAGCGCCGTAACCCTCGCCGGAACGATTGACACGCGCGCAACGGGGCTGCGCCTGACCGGGCCGATCAGGGCCGACCGGTTGGAGTGTGGCGGTGTGCGGGCCAGCGGCGTGCGGTTCGACCAAGCGACGACGCTATCGCCCGCGCTCGACCATTGGCGCGGCACTGGCCGAATGAGGGCGGACCGGGTCGCGCGCGGCGGCACGATTGCAACGGGCGTTGAAGGCGGAATCGGGTTCGATGGCGGGCCTTTGGCCACAACGGGTCGGCTGACAATGGCCGCTGCCCGCATTGCCGCATCCGACCTGGTGAGCGTGCGCGGCGCGACCCTGGCCGGCGATTATCGATTGGCCAATAACGCCCTGCGGTTCAACGGCACGGTCGGCGGGCGCGCGACGTTGGCCGATCGATGGCGACGGGGCGTGGCGCGGCTGGATGGCCAGGTGGCGGGAACGCCCGTCGCGCCGCTGATCGCGCGGCTTGGCCCCGCCGTGGCGCGGGCGTCGGCGGACACCGCCTTTACCGCTTCGATCGCTATCGATGCCGCCGCCCATGCCGGGCGCGCGACGCTCAACCGGCTCGCCGCCCAATCGCAAGACGGCGCCCGCGCGACATTTGACGGCGGTCGCGGCATCGTGGTCAATTTCGCCAACGGCGCGACGACGGGCGATGGCATCGCGACCATCAGCGGGGGCGGCTTGCCCGATGTCGCGCTGCGCATCGCCAGCACCGCCGATGGCACGATCAGCGCGGTCGGCCGCATGGCGCGTTATGCCGCTGGCGGCGCGGCGCTGGCGCTGGACAATGTCAGCATCGCAAGCCGAGCGGGGGCAGACGTGCGGGTGGCGGGATTGGCGCGCTTCAGCGGCCCCGTCGCAGGCGGCGATGTTCAAGGCGCAACGCTGCCGCTCGCTGCAACATGGGACGGGCGGCGCCTGGCCGTCAATGCGCGCTGCGTGCCCGTCGGCGCGGAGCAAGTAAAGCTTGCCAGCCTGGCGCTTGTCAGCCCTCGCCTGTCGCTATGCCCAATCGGCGGCGCGATGATCAGCTTTGCCAATGGTCGGATTGGCGGTGGCATTCGCACAGGCGCCATCAACCTCAATGGCCATTGGGGGAGCGGCGATCTCGCCCTGCGAGCCGCCGCCGCCCGCGCCACGATGACGGACGGGCATTTTGGCGCAACCAGTGTTGCCGTGCGGATCGGCGGCAGCGGCGGCACGACCGCCATTGCCGCCGCCACGCTCGACGGCGCGTATCGGAACGGCAGGGCCGCGGGGCATTTTACGGGCGGCCACGGCCAGATCGGCCATGTCCCGATTGACCTGTCTGCCGCCGATGGCGACTGGTCGTGGCACGACAACCGGCTGGTTGCAACCGGCAAGCTGACGGTCGCCGATGCTGCGCCCAGCCCGCGCTATGTGCCGCTTATCGCCCGGGGCGTGACGCTGACGATCGCCGATGATCGCCTGACCGCGACCGGCAATTTGGTCCATCCCGCCAGCGGCACGGTGATCAGCAACGTCACGATCGACCATGATTTCGGCAGCGGCGACGGCAAGGCTGAGCTGGCCGTGCCCGACCTCGCGTTCGGCAAGGGATTTCAGCCCGATGATCTGACGCCGCTCGCCAAGGGCGTGGTGGCCAATGTCGCTGCGACCATCACTGGCGAGGGCCATATCCGCTGGACGCCCGATGCGGTGACGAGCGATGGCGACTTCGCGACCAAGGGCGCCGACCTTGCGGCGTTGTTTGGCCCGGTGAGCGGGCTTTCCACCCGCATCCACTTCACCGACCTGCTCAACCTCGAAAGCGCGCCCGACCAGACCGCCACCGTTGCCAGCATCAACACCGGCGTGGTGGTCGAGAATGGCACCGTCCGCTACCGCCTGTTGAGCGGGGAACGTGTCGATGTCGCAAGCGCGGACTGGCCCTTTGCCGGCGGCACGCTTCACCTCCAGCCGACCCTGCTCGACTTTACCGAAAACCATGAGCGACACCTGACGTTTCAGATGACCGGGGTCGATGCCGCGCAATTCCTGCTGCAGTTCAACTTCAGCAATCTGAATGCGACGGGCATTTTCGACGGCACGCTGCCGATGGTCTTTGATGCGCATGGCGGCCGTATCGAAAATGGCCACCTCGCCGCGCGCCCCGGCGGCGGCAATATCGCCTATGTCGGGGAAGTATCGCAAAAGAACCTGGGCTTTTACGGCAATTTCGCGTTTCAGGCGCTGAAATCGATCGATTATCGCGACCTGGAGATCGATCTGGGCGGGCCGCTGGAAGGCGAAGTGGTGACCGATATTCGCTTTTCGGGCCTAAGCCAGGGCAAAGGCGCCAAGCGCAACTTCCTGGTCAGCCAGCTCGCCCATTTGCCGATCCGGTTCAATGTGCGGGTGACGGCGCCGTTTCGGACCTTGCTTGATAGCGCGTTGGGCTATTACGATCCCAGCCGTTACGTTCGCCGCGCAACCGAAGGCGGCATTCCCGATCCGGCGGGCACCAGCTTTCCCAATGCTGCACCGGCCATTCAGCCGCCCGAAAGCGAGAAAAAACGATGATACGATGGAGTTGGACGAGAC
>CANJKQ010000177.1 GCA_947474905.1 Pseudomonadota bacterium
AGCGCCTTGACCAGGCCGCCACCGGTTTCCATCAATTGGTCGCGCTCATCCGAGACAATGATTTCAAGGTCTTGCGATTGCCTCTTCAGATGGGCTTCGAGCGCGTCCGCCAGATAATGGACGTTGACGACGGCGCGCTTGACGCCTGCCGCGCGCAGCCGGTCAAGCGCATGGTCGAGCAACGCCTTGCCCGCCACCTCAACCAGCGGCTTGGGGCGTGTGGCGGTCAGCGGTCGCATCCGCTTGCCCAGGCCAGCCGCCATCACCATCGCGGTTTCGGGCACCGCCACGTCGAGCTGGGGGCGCAGTTTCAGGGCGCGCCTGGCGGTCATTGCGCGCCGATCGCCATTGGATCGCCGCGCCGGGCAGTGGGGATATTGGCGTCAAACCACGCCTTGACGGGCGCGAGCGCCGGCACAGCCAGATCCGCCTCCAGATAGCGCCAAACCCGTGGGCACAAGCCGGGGTAGCGGGGTTTGCCATCGCGCTTCCACAAGCGCGTGAAGATGCCGATAATCTTGGCGTTGCGCTGCGCGCCGAGCACATAATAGGCCGCGTCGAAATCGGCCCCTGCCCCCGTCGCCGCTTTATAGCGGGCCAGCATCGCCGCCTCGATCTCCGGCTCGACATCGCGGCGCGCATCCTGAAGCAGCGAGACAAGATCATAGGCCGGGTGCCCCGCCAGCGCGTCCTGAAAATCGAGCAGGCCGAGCGCGCCTTCATCAATCAGCATCAGGTTTTCGGCATGGTAATCGCGCAGCACGGTGACGGGAGACGCGGTCAATGCCCGGTCAAACACCGCATCCCACGCCGCGACATAACCAGCTTCATCCACCGCAAGGCCGACAGCCGGGCAATACCATTGCGTCAGTAACCCCGCCTCGCGATGCAGCTCCGCCCGGTCATAGGGCCGTAGCTCGGCAGGGGCATGGGCGTGCAGCGCCACCAGCGTATCGACCGCCCGGGCGTAAAGCCGCTCGGTCATCTGCGGGTCGGCATCAACGGTCTCGCGCATGCGCGCGTCGCCAAAATCCTCAAGCAAGACCAGGCCAAGATCCAGGTCGAGCGCGTGCACTACCGGCGCGCGAAACCCGCGCTCCCCCAGCCAGTCCGCAATTTCAATGAAAGGCCGGGGATTTTCATGCGGCGGCGGCGCGTCCATCAGCACAGCCCGCCGATCCCCGGCGACGACGCGGAAATAGCGCCGGAACGAGGCATCACCGGCCAGCGGGACGATATCGGCGCCTGACCAGCCATGCGCGTCAAGAAAATCGCGTGCTGCCGGCGGAGGAGTCATGGAAAGGGCCATCGCTCCTTCCATGCCGTGGGCACGTCCGCTGTCAAGGATCGGCTGCTATCGCTTTCGATCGAAAGGGTCAGCACCAGCGCATCGGGCCAATAGGTCGCGCCCGCGCGTTCGGGCCATTCGACGATGAGCAGCGCGTCGCTGGCGTCATCCAGGCCAAGCTCGGCAAGCTCATCGACATCTTCCAGGCGATAGAGATCGACATGCAATACCGGCACCCTTACCTCAGGCGGCGCATAGGGCTGCACGATCGCGAAACTCGGCGAGGGCGCTTCCCCGATCAGTCCCAGCGCCGCCAGCAACCCGCGCGCAAGGCTGGTTTTGCCTGCACCCAATGGCCCCGACAGAGCAATAACGTCGCCCGCGCGCACCACCGCCGCCAGCCGCGCACCAACCGCTTCGGTTTGGGCAGCGTCAGCCAGCCGTATCATCGGCGCGGCAATTCCACGGTAATCAGCGTGCCTTGCCCCGGTTCCGACACCAGATCGATGCTGCCGCCATGCGCCTCGGCAAATTGCTTGGCGAGCGGCAAGTCCAGGCCCAGCGCGCGCTCGCCATTCCGGGTTGGACCAGGCTCGGCAAATCGATCGAAGGCGCGGGCAATGGCCCGGGCGGTCATGCCGCGGCCATTGTCTGAAACCACGATCCGCGCTTTTGCGGCGGTGCCATCGGTATGGAGCAGCACCCGCCCGCCTTCGGGCGTCCCCGACACCGCATGACGCAGCATGTTTTCGATCGTCTGGGTCAGCCGCCGCGCATCGCCCGAAATGCTGCCCGTCGATGGTTGCAATTCGACCGCGAAATCCAGTCCTCTTTTGGCCATTATCGGCCGCATCCGGTCAGCAGCAGCGCGCGCGATGCGTTCCAGATCGACCTCGAACCGCTCAAGCTCGGGCCCGTCCTTCTGCCCCAGCGTCAAGTCGAGCACGTCGTCGACCAGGGTGGAAAGCCGTGCCACCGATTCCATGATCGCCTCGACATAATCGCGCGCCATCTGCGGCAGCGCGCCCGCATATCCCGCCTGCAGCATCTCGCCAAAACCGCTGATCGAGGTGAGCGGCGTGCGCAATTCATACGACATATTGGCGACGAACGCCGTCTTCACCTTGTCGGCGGCTTCGAGTGCCTCGTTGCGGTCGCGCAAGGCCCGCTCGACCCGCTGGCGATCGGTCACATCAAGCATGGTGAACAGCGCATTGCCATCGGGCAGCGGCACTGCCGCAAATTCGAAATGCCGCCCATCGGCCAGGGCAACGCGCCCGCCGCGCTGTTGCCGCTCCGCCGTTGCCGATCGGACCAATTCGGTAATCAGTACCGATTGCGATGGCGTCGCCAGCTTGTCCTGCGCGATTTTGGCAAGCGCGTCGACGCGGGGATGCTGGCTGAGAAATGCCTCGTCGAAATCCCACACCGCGCGGAAACGATTGTTCCACAATTGCAGCCGCCCATCCGCCGCGAACACGCCCAAGGCTTCGAACAAATTATCAAAAGTCGCGCTGCGAACGCGCAACAGGGTGTCGCGCGCGCTCGCCAATTGCACCTGCTCGGTACGGTCTTCGAAAATCAGCAACAGCCCGCCATCGGGCAAGGGCTGCGCGACCACGCGCAGATGGACGCCGCCCGGCAGATGCCATTGCTCCTCAATCTGGCTGTCGGTCGCCACGAACCAGTCGCGCCGTTCAGCCTTCCAGCCGGGAAAGTCGCGCACTTCGGGCAAGCGATTGGCCTCGCGCATGCGCTCAAGCACGCGATCGAACTCGGGCCGGTCCGCCAGCCATTCGCTGCGCATCGCGAACAGCCGCTGAAAGGGCTGGTTACAGAAGACCAGGCTGCGATCTGCCGCGAATTGCACCACGCCGGCCGATAGCCGGTCGAGCATGGCCCGCTGCGCCTCGGCAAAGCGCTTCAATCCCGATCGCGCCTGCTCCAAATCCTCGATATCGACGGCAAATCCCGCCACCCCGCCAGTCGGCAACGGCACGTCGAACACCTTGAGCATCCGCCGCTGGCCAAGAATGGTCGCGGGCATCGCCTGCATCTGCGGCTTGCCCGATTCGCGCGCGACGACCGCGCTCGCCAGCGGCCCGCCAATGCCCGAACCTTCGACCAATTCCAGCCCGCGTGCGACAACGTCCTCGGCATGGCTGCCCTCGACCGCATCGACATAGGCCGAATTGACCATCATCAGCCTGAGGTCGGGGCCGCGATACCACATGGGCAGCGGCGCGGCCTCGATCAGGCCGCTCAGTGCATCGAACGCGGCACGGATACGCGATGCCTCGTCGCCCAGCCGGGCGATTTCCTGCTGGCTCTCGGTTGCATCAAATACCCAGAGCACGATGCCGCCCGGTGCCTGAGCATCGCGCGGTGCGCGTTGGCCCTTGATTGTCAGGCTCCGCGCCGATCCCTGCGGCCGCACCGACCGCGTGAATGGCCGCCCCGATTTCTGCGCAGCAATGATGTCGTTTTGCAGATTTTCCAGGTCGCCCGGCGTCAATCCTGCCTCAACCGCCCCCAGATCGGTCACAAAGCGCGGCACTGACGGTAATCCAAGCCAATCGGCCAGCCGCTCGGTCGCATCGATACGGCCATCGGCACGGACGATTGCGGCAATGGCGGGCGCCGTCGCCAGCAATGCCTGGACGCGTGCGGCGGCGAGAACGTCTTTCCGCCCCAACCGGTAGAGCCGCACCGCATAATAAAGCGCGATCAGCGCGAGCGTGGCAAACACCGCCAACATTGCGCCGACGACCAATTGGGAACTCGCCGCGGTCAGGACCATGTCACTGCAATTAGCGCACCGCCGCGAAATACCAATGCCTGTTTGCGCCTGAACTGGCGCGGCAATCAGCGGGCCGGATCAAAAGCGGTTCCGGCCCGCTGAATTGCATCAATAGCGATAGTGATCGGGCTTGAACGGCCCTGCCACCGGCACGCCGATATAGTCGGCCTGCTTCTGGCTGAGCTGGGTCAGCTTCAC
>CANJKQ010000178.1 GCA_947474905.1 Pseudomonadota bacterium
CAATGCCATTCCGCCGGAACGCACCGGGGTTTATATGGGCATTTTCAATATGTTCATCGTGGTGCCGATGCTGATCGAGAGCCTTACCCTGTGGCTGCTCTATCGCCCGGTCCTGGGGGGCGACCCGCGCCACGTGCTGATGCTGGGCGGCGCGTGCATGCTCGCCGCCGCCGCCGCGACGATCGCGATGCGCCAGCCCCGCCGGAAGCAGGCATTGGCCACCGCCTAGCGCGATCCCGGTCCAGGCGACAGCATTGCTCGCCCGCGAGCGCGCAGAGTCGTCTCAACGATCGTTGCGCCGTCGCTCAGTGCCCGCAACAACGGCGGCGCCCTCAACTGAAAATCAGAAGAAGGGCGCCGCCGCTTGCGGTTTGGCTAAGTTATCAGCCAGCGTGATGGAGGTCGAAACGGTCGGCGTTCATCACCTTGGTCCAGGCGGCGACGAAATCGCGGACGAATTTTTCCTCATTACCGCGCTCGGCATAGACTTCCGCCGTCGCGCGCAGCTGGCTGTTCGACCCGAAGATCAGGTCGGCACGCGTCGCCCGCCACTTTTCGGTGCGACCGCCATGCGCATAGCCGACAAATTCTTCATCGCCGCTAATTTCAACGGCTTCCCAGAAAGTGCCGTTGTCGAGCAGATTGACGAAGAAGTCATTGGTCAGCTGGCCAACCCGATTGGTGAAGACGCCGTGCGGGCGGCCTTCATAGGTCGCGCCGAGCACGCGCAGCCCACCCACCAGCGCCGTCATTTCGGGCGCCGACAAGCCGAGCAGCGACGCGCGGTCGAGCAGCAGCTCCTCGGTCAGCACCGAATGCTTGGCCGACAGATAATTGCGGAAGCCATCGGCCTTCGGCTCGAGCACCTCGAAGCTCTCGGCATCGGTCCATTCCGCGCTGGCATCACCACGACCTCCAGTGAACGGCACGGCAACGTCAAAGCCCGCATCCTTGGCGGCCTTTTCCACCGCCGCAGTGCCGGCGAGCACGATGGCATCGGCCAGCGACAAATTGCCGCGCAGACCATCGATGACGCCCAATACCCGGGCAAGCTGTTCGGGCTCGTTGACCGCCCAGTCCTTTTGCGGCGCAAGCCGAATTCGCGCGCCATTGGCCCCCCCGCGATAATCGGTGCGGCGATAGGTCGAAGCCGACGCCCAGGCCGTCTTGACCAGATCGGCAACCGACAGGCCCGAGGCAAGGATCGCCTGCTTGAAGCTGGCGACATCGCCATCGGTCGGCATGGTGCCAGCCGGGATCGGATCCTGCCAGATCAGGTCTTCGGCAGGCACTTCCGGCCCGAGATAGCGATGCTTCGGCCCCATATCGCGGTGCGTGAGCTTGAACCAGGCGCGGGCAAACGCATCCTTGAAAGCCTCATGGTCGTTGCGGAACTTTTCCGAAATCACGCGGAATTCGGGATCGACCTTGAGCGCCATGTCCGCCGTCGTCATCATCGTCGGCACGCGCTTTGACGGGTCGTGCGCGGCCGGCGCCATGTCTTCGGGCTTTTGGTTGATCGGCTGCCACTGTTGCGCGCCCGCGGGCGAGCGAACCAGCTCATAGTCATAGTCGAGCAGCAGGCGGAAATAATTTTCCGACCATTCGGTCGGCGTGTTCACCCATGCGCCTTCGATGCCGCTGGTGATGGTGTGCTCGCCCTTCCCCGATTCGAACGTGCTGATCCAGCCAAATCCCTGAAGCGCGATGTCGCTGCCTTCAGGAGCATGGCCGACCAGGCTCGGATCGCCGGCACCATGCGCTTTGCCAAAGGTGTGGCCGCCCGCGGTCAGCGCGACGGTTTCCTCATAGTTCATCGCCATACGCTCAAAAGTGATCTTGATGTCGCGCGCCGATTGCAGCGGATCGGGGTTGCCGCCAGGGCCTTCCGGATTGACGTAGATGAGCCCCATCTGAATCGCGGCGAGCGGGTTTTCCAGGTCCATCTCACGGTCGGGCTGGATCCGCGTCTCTTCGGCCTTTACCCAATTTTCTTCCTGGCCCCAGTAAATATCCCGCTCGGGCTCGAACACATCGGCACGGCCGCCGCCAAAGCCGAACACCGGGCCGCCCATCGATTCGATCGCGACGTTACCCGCCAGGATGAACAAGTCCGCCCAGCTGATATGCTTGCCGTATTTCTGCTTGATCGGCCACAACAGGCGGCGCGCCTTGTCGAGATTGCCATTGTCCGGCCAGGAATTGAGCGGGGCGAAACGCTGCTGCCCGCTGCTCGCGCCACCGCGACCATCACCCGTGCGATAGGTGCCGGCCGCGTGCCAGGCCATGCGGATGAAGAGCGGGCCATAATGGCCGTAATCGGCGGGCCACCATGACTGGCTGTCGGTCATCAGCGCGGTCAGATCGGCCTTCAGCGCGTTGTAGTCGAGCGCCTTGAACGCTTCGGCATAATCATAATCGGCGCCCATCGGATTGGGCGAGACGCCGCCCTGGTGGAGAATGTCGACGGGCAGCGAGGTCGGCCACCAATCGCGATTGGTGCGGCCGAGCAGCGAGCGCGGCTCGTGGTGAACGGGGCAGCCGCCGGTCGGCGTGCTGGTCTTCATATCCATGATGATCGTCTCCTCGCGTTGGGGATTTGGGGCGTGTCGGGACGCGCCCGGACTATAGGCGTCCAGAAAAACGGGGAAAACGATTAATGCTGATATCTGTGATCGAAGGATTGCACTTTACTGCGTCGAACTGTCACACAGTTTCAAGATAGGCGCGGATCGCGGGCGCCATGTCGTCACGATCGAGCGCCAGGGCGATATTGGCCTGGAGATAGCCGATCTTGTCCCCGCAATCATAACGCTGGCCGGTGAAGGTAAAGCCGTGGAATGGCTGCCGGCCGATCAGCTGCGCCATCGCGTCGGTCAACTGGATCTCCCCGCCCGCGCCTGGCCCCTGCTCGCTCAGGATCGCCATCACTTCGGGCTGGAGGATGTAGCGGCCCGGAATCATCAGGTTTGACGGCGCCGTGCCGGACTTGGGTTTTTCGACCAGCGCCAGCACCTCGGTCAACGCGCCATCGCGTTTGCCGGGCGCGATGATGCCATATTTATCGGTCTGATCCTCGGCCACTTCCAGCGCGCCGATGACGTTGCCGCCAACCTGTTCATACGCGTCGACCATTTGCCGCATGAAGCCGCCGACCATCAATTCGTCGGGGAGCAGCACCGCAAAGGGCTCATCGCCGACAATGTCGCGCGCGCACCACACCGCATGGCCCAACCCCAGCGGCTCTTGCTGGCGGACATAAACGGGCGAGCCGGGGCGCTGGCGGATACCTTCGATCAGCCCCAGGCTTTTGCCGCGCGCCCGCATCGTCGCTTCCAGCTCATAGGATATGTCGAAATGGTCCTCGAGCGCGCTTTTGCCGCGACCGGTTACGAAAATAATCTGGTCAATGCCGGCTTCGAGTGCCTCCTCGACCGCATATTGGATGAGCGGCTTGTCAACCACTGTCAGCATTTCCTTGGGCATCGCCTTGGTAGCCGGCAGAAAGCGGGTGCCGAGCCCGGCGACGGGGAAAACGGCCTTGCGAACGGGCCGGACAGCATTGGCCATGGGCAACTCTCCAATTGAAACCGGGACACTCAAAAAAAGCGCCGGCTCCTTATTCAGGAACCGGCGCCGGCCGTTTTCGGCTCTCTCCTAATAAGTGTTCTTGTGGACGAGCACGCGCAACGTGGAGGCCATGATGCTGATGTCGCGCCACAGGGACCATTGATCGATATATTCAAGGTCCGCCTGCAGCCGCTGCGTCAGGTCATCGCGGTGATGCGTGGCGCCGCGATGGCCACGTACCTGCGCCAGGCCGGTGATGCCGGGCTTGAGCACATGGCGGTGCCAGTAACGTTCATCGACTTCCCAAAACAGCCGGTCCCCCGCGCGCGAGCCGAGCGCGTGCGGCCGGGGGCCGACGATGCTCATCGATCCCAACAGGACGTTGAACAGCTGGGGCAGCTCATCAATGCTCGTCTTGCGGATGATGTTGCCGACGCGGGTGATGCGCTTGTCATCGCGCATCGTCGACACCTTGCCATCGGCGTCGCATTGCTCGACGCGCATGCTGCGAAATTTGAGGATCTGGAACAGGGCATTGCCCCGGCCGACACGTTGTTGCTTAAAGAATATCGGCCCCGGCGTTTCCAGCTTGATCGCGATGGCAACGATGATCAGCAATGGCGCCAGCGCGATCAGCGTCGGCACGCACACCGCAAGGTCCAGCAGCCGCTTGGTCGCCCGATCCTGCAGCGTCA
>CANJKQ010000179.1 GCA_947474905.1 Pseudomonadota bacterium
CAAACTAGGGGCGGTTGATGGCTAGTCCTTCCGCAGACATCAGGGCGTTGCGTCTTCAATCAAGCCATACGGCGGCGGGTGCTGCGCGGGCGGCGGCGCTCTGCGCGCCCGATTATGTGCTGAACGGGCCGCATCCGCTGAACCAGGTGACCGGTTCGGACGCCTTTGCTGATGCGCTGATGGGCCCCATCCTAGCTGCGTTTCCCCATGCTGAGGAACGGCTCGATATCTTGCTGTCGGGGCAATTTGCCGGGGGCGAATGGACGGCGAGCACAGGCCATATCGCGGGCATTTTCGCGCAATCGCTATGGGGTATTCCCGCGACGGGCCTGCCCGCTTTTCTGCGGTTCGGCCGCTTTGATCGCTGGGTTGCGGGGCGGATGGTGGAAACCTTCCTGATCCTCGATCTGCCCGGGCTGATGATGCAGTCGGGCGTATGGCCGATGGCGCGGCCGCTGGGCGCCTTCCTGGTGCCGCCCGGACCAGCGACGCGCGACGGTGTCGCGGACAATGTCGGCGACCCGGCGGCGGCGCGTCGAAGCCTCGATCTTGTCGAAGCCATGATCGCGGCGTTGATGACCTATAATGGCGGCGCCGACCTCAGCCATATGCGCATGGTCGATTACTGGACGCGGGATTTCTGGTGGTTCGGTCCGGCTGCGATTGGCAGCTTTTGCGGCCATGCCGATTATGAACGCGGGCATCAGCGCCCGTTCCTGACCGCCTTTCCCGATCGCAAGGGCGGCGACCACAAATGCCGGATTGGCGAGCGCGCCTATGTCGCCTCGACCGGATGGCCCAGTGTGCGCGCCACCCACACCGGCGGCGGCTGGCTGGGCATGCCGCCAACCGACAAGCGCATCGGCATGCGCGTTATGGATTTCTGGCGCCGCGAGGGCGATCTGCTGGCGGAGAACTGGGTTTTTATCGATATTCCCGATCTGCTGCTGCAAATGGGCGTTGATGTCTTTGGGCGCATGGCCGAACTTGGCCCTGCCGAGCTGCGCGGTTGACCAGCATCGTCACCGAGGACGCAGCGACCGCCCCGGCGGTCGACCTTGCCGACGATTCCGACTGGCGCCGTGCCGAAAGTCTGCCGCTGGCCCAGCGCATCGGCGCCTTCGCTTTCCTGCTGACCGGCTATTTTTGTTATGCATGGACGTGGAACACCGTCGATGTGCTGCGCCCCTATATTGCGGAAGACCTTCATCTCAGCCTGACCCAGGCGGGGTCGCTCTATAGCGCCCAGGCGGCGGGGGCACTGCTCGGCGCGGTCATCAACGGCCAGCTTGCCGATCGCTTCGGGCGGCGCAACGCGCTGGTCGTCGTGATGCTGGCCTATGGTTTGCTGCTGGTCACCGGCGCCTTCGTGACGAGCTACCCGCAAGTGATCGCGCAGCGCTTCGCGCTCGGCTATTTCACCGGCACGATGTACCCGATTACGGTCGGCATCTATGTGACGCTGTTCCCGCCCGCCATTCGCGGTCGGCTCGCCGGCGTGGCGCTGGGCGTTTATAATGCTGCGGTCGCGGTGCTCGGCGCAGCCGGCGCGCTCGTGCTCGACCATGACTGGCGCATTCTGCTCTATGTCGGTGCCATCCCGGCGGTGCTCAGCTTCTTTGCGCTGCTCGTCATGCCCGATGATCGGCGATTGATCCCGCATGGCGGCGTGCGCCCGGTGCAAGCCATGGCAAAGCTGCCGATCATCGAATTGTTCAAACCAGCGGTGCGGCGCCAGACCTTGCTGCTGGTGTTGATGTGCGGGCTCAACTTCTTTGCCTATCAGGCCTTTACGGGGTGGGTGACGACCTATCTCAAAACCGTGCGGGGACTCGACGGAGCCGCGATCGGGCTCATCGTGTCGTGGCAATTCTGGGGCAGTTGCATCGGCGGTTTCGCCTGGGGATGGCTGGCGGATCGCTATGGCCGCCGCTGTGGCGCGATCGGGTTCGTCATCGCTGCGGCCATCATCATTTACTATCTGCGCGCGCCTGCCTCGGTGGCGGTCATTGCCGCGTCGGGCTTCGCCTATGGTTTTGCCATCTCTTCGAGTGTGGTCTGGGGACCGTGGCTGACCGAGTTATATCCCGCGCATCTGCGATCGACCGCCGCGTCGATCTTCAACTGGGGCCGGATCATCAGCTTTTTCGCCCCCCTCATCACCGCAGGGGTTGCTGCACGCTTTGGCCTGACAATCGGCATGACGCTGGCAAGCGGATGCTTTCTCGGCGCCGCGCTGATCTGGTGGGGCATTCCCGAAACGCTGGGCAATCTGCGCCGGGACGCATCGTCATCTATCAACGGAGACTGAAAATGGCGGAATGGTTGAAGCGCGGCGCGAGCGCGGAGCTCCGTGCGGATTTGGACCGCAAGGTGCGCGACACGGTTGAGGCGACGCTGGCCGATATCTCGGCACGGGGCGACGCGGCGGTGCGCGACCTGTCGATCAAGTTCGACGGCTGGGACCGCGAGGATTATCGCCTGAGCCCGTCGGAAATCGAGGCGTGCATCGACGCGCTGACGCCGCAGGACATCAAGGACATCGAATTCGCCCAGGCGCAGGTGCGCAACTTCGCCCAGATTCAGCGCGATTCGATGCACGAGGTGGAGGTGGAGACGCTGCCGGGCGTCGTGCTGGGCCACAAGCACATTCCGGTCAACGCCGCAGGCTGTTATGTGCCGGGCGGCAAATATCCGTTGCTGGCCAGCGCGCATATGTCGGTCATCACCGCCAAGGTGGCGGGCGTGCCGCGCGTCATCACCTGCGCGCCGCCGTTTGAGGGCAAACCCGCGCGCGCCATTGTCGCCGCACAGGCAATGGCTGGCGCGGACGAAATTTACGCGCTCGGCGGCATCCAGGCGATCGGCGCGATGGCGCTCGGCACGCAATCGATCGCGCCGGTCGACATGCTGGTTGGCCCGGGCAATGCCTTTGTCGCCGAGGCCAAGCGCCAGCTGTTCGGCCGCGTCGGCATCGACCTGTTCGCTGGACCGACAGAGACCATGGTGATTGCCGATGAGACGGTCGATGGCGAAATTTGCGCGACCGATCTGCTCGGCCAGGCCGAGCACGGCCCGGAAAGTCCCGCGATCCTGATCACCAACAGCCGCAAGCTCGCCGAAGACACGATGCGTGAGGTCGAGCGGCTGCTCACCATCCTGCCCACGGCATCGATCGCCTCGCAGGCCTGGGCCAATTATGGCGAGGTGATTGTCTGCGACAGCTATGAGGAAATGCGCGAGGTCGCCGATTTTTACGCCAACGAGCATGTCCAGGTCATGACGCGCGACCCCGACTATTTCCTCAACAACATGACCAATTACGGCGCGTTGTTCCTGGGGCCGCGCACCAATGTTGCCTATGGCGACAAGGTGATCGGCACCAACCACACGCTCCCCACCAAAAAGGCCGCGCGCTATACGGGCGGGCTGTGGGTCGGCAAGTTCCTGAAGACCTGCACCTATCAGAAAGTATTGACCGATGAGGCGACGACGCTGATCGGCGAATATTGCAGCCGCTTATGTGCGCTGGAGGGCTTTGCCGGCCATGGCGAGCAGGCCAATATCCGCGTGCGCCGCTATGGCGGACGCAATGTGCCCTATGCCGGCGCGGTGCAGCCGCTGGTCGCCGCCGAATGACGCTGCCGGTCACGCCCAGCTTCCGTCTCGATGGCCGCCGTGCGGTGGTGACGGGGGCGGGGCGGGGCATTGGCCTGGCGATGGCCGCCGCGCTGGCCGAGGCAGGGGCGGCGGTAACGCTGGTGGCGCGGACCGAAGCCGAGATCGCCGACGCCGCCGCCGCAATCCGCGCGGCGGGCGGTATTGCCGACCATGCCGTTCTTGACGTGAGCGACCTCGCCGCGGTCACCGATTTCTTCGCGCGCCGCCCAGCCTTCCACGTCCTCGTCAACAATGCCGGAACCAACCGCCCCAAGCCGATGCAGGAAGTGACCGAGGCCGATTATGACGCGGTCCTCACCCTCAACGTCAAAAGCGCGTTCTTCGTGGCACAGGCAGCCGCGCGGCGGATGATCGCGGAGGGGGTCGCCGGCAGCCTCATCCATATCGGCAGCCAGATGGGGCATGTCGGCGGCCCGAACCGCTCGCTTTATTGTGCCTCCAAATGGGCACTCGAAGGCATGAACAAGGCCTTTGCGCTTGACCTGGCGCCGCACGGCATCCGCTCCAACACCATCGCGCCGACCTTTATCGAAACCCCGCTGACCCGGCCGTTTTTTGAAGATGCGGCGTTC
>CANJKQ010000180.1 GCA_947474905.1 Pseudomonadota bacterium
ACATTAATTCATCCAAGAAAGCGGCGCGGTTCGTGCGCTTCTGCGATGCGTTCGAGATTCCGATCGTGACGTTCGTCGACGTGCCCGGCTTCTTGCCCGGCACCGCGCAGGAGCATAACGGCATCATCAAGCACGGCGCGAAGCTGCTCTTTGCTTATGCCGAAGCGACCGTGCCCAAGATCACCGTCATCACCCGCAAAGCCTATGGCGGCGCTTATGACGTGATGGCATCCAAGCATCTGCGCGGCGATTTGAACTATGCCTGGCCCACCGCCGAAATCGCGGTGATGGGGGCAAAAGGCGCGGTCGAGATCATTTTCCGCCAGGATATCGGCGACGCGCAAAAGATCGCCCAGCGCACCGCGGAATATGAAGCGCGCTTCGCCAACCCCTTCGTCGCGGCGAGCAAAGGGTTTGTGGACGAAGTGATCATGCCGCACTCGACCCGGCGTCGGGTCGCGCTGGGCTTACGGAAACTGCGCAACAAGGCGCTCGAGAATCCGTGGAAGAAGCACGATAATATTCCGCTTTAGAGATACTCCCAATCTCCTTGCGATAGTTGTACATGCACCTTACAATGACATGATAAGGAGCAGCCATGCAGACCGAGCGAGTCACCTTCCTAACCAGTCGCGATCACAAGGCGGCGCTTGACGCCTTTGCACGGCGCAGCGGCATGTCGGTCGGGCATGTCGTGCGCGAGGCCACTAGCCGCTACATGGCCGCGCCCAACGACGCCGACGAGGCCGAACTGGCCGCGCTGGTCGATGAGGTTAATGCTGCGCTGCCGCGGATGGAAGCATCGCTGACGGAGATGAGTGCCACGCTGCGCGAAACCCATGCTGATGTCGATCGTATGTTGCGCGATATGGGCGCGCGGGCATGAGCACCGTCAGCGAGGCATTCGCTGCGCTCAAGAATGTCATGCTGATGCAGGAGCGGATTGACGGTCTGCGCACCGACATTCGCACCGTTGCCGACGACCTCCGCACGCTGACCGCCAAGGTCGGCAACATCAATGATCGCGTCATCCGCATCGAAACCATGATCGAAATGACGCGCGGCGCTCAAGGTGGCGGCGTCCCGAGGATTGAGGGATGAAACTCGGCCGTCTCAACCATGTCGGCGTCGCGACGCCGTCGATCGACGCATCGATCGCTTTCTATCGCGATGTGATGGGCGCTCAAGTGATCCGCGAACCGTTCGACATGCCGAGCCAGGGGGTGCGGGTGTGCTTTGTCGACACCCCCAACAGCCAGATCGAGCTGATCGAGCCGCTGGGCGACGCCTCCCCCATCCGCGCGTTCCTCGAAAAAAACCCGGCGGGCGGGCAGCATCATCTTTGCTATGAAGTGCCCGACATTCACGCAGCCAAGGCGTGGTTTGAGGCGAAGGGCGCCAAAGTGCTCGGCGAGCCGCGACTCGGTGCGCACGGCACGCTGATTTTCTTTGTCCACCCCAAGGACATGGGCGGCGTGCTGACCGAGATTATGGAGACGCCCAAATCGGGCCATTAATGGGGCGCGGCGCTGCCGTAGCGTCATTGAGGCGCGCCATACCCGATCTTCCAATCTGGCTGGCCAGCTTGCCCGAGATGCGGAAAAAGGGCATACTCTGTTACCTGAATCCTTCCCCGGGGGTGATAGCTGATGACTTATGAGACGATCCGCGCCGAGCGTCACGGCGATGTGCTGCTCATCACGCTCAACCGGCCCGATCGTCTCAACGCCGCGCCGCCGCAGATGTTTGAAGAGATCGGCCATGCGATCGACCATCTCGATGGCGCGCGCGCGGTGCTGTTCACCGGCGAGGGCCGCGCTTTCTGTTCGGGCGCTGATCTCGCCGGGCGCGGCGATGAGGCAGCGACATCGGGTGGGGAACGCGCGCGGCAATCGCTCACCGGCAGCTACAACCCGACCATGGTCAAGCTCGCGCGGCTCGGGGTGCCGATTGTCAGCGCGGTGAGGGGCCCCGCCGCCGGCATTGGCTGCAGCCTGGCGCTCGCTGCCGATTTCTGCATTGCCGGGCATAGCGGCTATTTCCTGCAGGCGTTCGTCAATATCGGCCTGGTGCCGGATGGCGGCGCGAGCTGGATGCTGACGCGGCTGGTTGGCAAGGCGCGCGCAACCGAGATGATGCTGTTGGGCGAGCGCATTCCCGCGCATCGCGCCGCCGAGTGGGGCCTGATCTATAAGGCCGTGAATGACGAGGAATTGCTTGCCGAGGCGATGGCGCTGGCCGAGCGGCTGGCGCGTGGGCCGACGCTGGCGCTGGGCCTGATGCGCCAGGGCATCGCCGCGGCGATGGAAAGCGATTACGCAACCGCGATGCAGGCCGAGGCCGATCGCCAGGCGATTGCCGGCGACAGCGCCGACGCGCGGGAAGGCGCGATCAGCTTTCTGCAAAAGCGCGACCCGGTGTTTCGGGGGGCCTAACCCCTTACTTTCCAACCGTCATTGCGAGCGTAGCGAAGCAATCCATTTTGCCGCCTGGTGCGGGCCTGGATTGCTTCTCCCGGCTTTCGCCGGGCTCGCAATGACGTTTTATTTTGCTACGACCCGGTGTTTCGAGGCAAATAAGTTTTTCCGTCACCCTGGCGAAAGCTGGGGTCTTGAGCCGCAGGCGATCCCGACTTTCGCTGGGATGACCCGTGCTGGAACGGCGGGGCGACGTCGCTTGGAGCGGCCCAAACCAACGCCGATATTGCCTTTTCCGCGCCAGGCGCCAAAGGACGGGGCTTCGACAGGCTCAGCCCGAACGGGTAAAGGTGCCAAGGCATGACCGACCACCCATCCAACCGCCCGACCCTCACCGACTGGCAGGCGCTCGCCGCCAAGGAAGTGAAGGGCGCAGACCTCAACTGGCCGACGCCCGAGGGCATTACCGTCAAGCCGCTCTACACGGGGGAGGACGTGGCGGATTGGGACCCCGGCCTGCCCGGCTTTGCCCCCTTCACGCGCGGCGTGCGCGCCAGCATGTATGCCGGGCGGCCCTGGACGATCCGGCAATATGCCGGCTTCTCAACCGCCGAGGAGTCGAACGCTTTCTACCGCCGCAACCTTGCCGCCGGGCAAAAGGGCCTGTCGGTCGCGTTCGATCTCGCCACGCATCGCGGCTATGATTCCGATCACCCCCGCGTCACCGGCGATGTCGGCAAGGCGGGCGTTGCGATCGACACCGTTGAGGACATGAAGATCCTGTTCGACGGCATCCCGCTCGACAAAATGTCGGTCAGCATGACGATGAATGGCGCGGTCATCCCCATCCTGGCGTTCTACATCGTCGCGGCGGAAGAACAGGGGGTGCGGCAGGATCAGCTGGACGGCACCATTCAGAATGACATTCTGAAGGAGTTCATGGTCCGCAACACGTACATCTATCCGCCCGAGCCATCGATGCGGATCATCGCGGACATCATTGCCTATACCTCGGCCAATATGCCGAAATTCAACAGCATCTCGATCAGCGGCTATCACATGCAGGAGGCAGGCGCCACGCAGGTGCAGGAGCTGGCCTTCACCATCGCCGATGGCCGCGAATATGCCCGTGCGGCGATGGCGCGCGGCCTCGATATCGATGCGTTCGCGGGGCGGCTCTCCTTCTTCTTCGCGATCGGCATGAACTTCTTCATGGAAGTCGCCAAGCTGCGCGCGGCGCGGCTGCTGTGGCACCGGGTGATGACCGAGCTCGGCGCCAAGGATGAGCGCAGCAAGATGCTGCGCACCCATTGCCAGACCAGCGGGGTGAGCCTGCAGGAGAGCGATCCCTATAACAACGTGATCCGCACCACGCTGGAGGCGCTGGCGGCGGCGCTGGGCGGCACGCAATCGCTCCACACCAACGCGCTTGACGAGGCGATTGCGCTCCCCACCGATTTTTCCGCGCGCATCGCCCGCAACACGCAGATCGTGCTGCAGGAAGAAACGGGGATCACCAAGGTCGTCGATCCCCTGGGCGGCAGCTATTATGTCGAGGCGCTGACCAGGGAATTGGCTGACAAGGCCTGGGAAATCATCGAACGCGTCGAGGCGGAAGGCGGCATGGCAGCGGCGGTTGCCAAGGGCTGGCCCAAGGCGATGATCGAGGAGGCCGCCGCCGCCCGCGCCGCCCGCATCGACCGGGGCGAGGAAGTCATCGTCGGCGTCAACAAATTTCGCCCCGCCGAGGCCGACCCGATCGAGATATTGGAAGTCGACAACCACGCCGTGCGCGAAGGCCAGATCGCGCGGATAAAGGCGGTGCG
>CANJKQ010000181.1 GCA_947474905.1 Pseudomonadota bacterium
CCCCATGATTTGAACAAGGCGAGCATCATTTCGGCATTGGCCTTGTCATGCGCGGAGCTGACATGGTTTGGCGCCGACGTCATCGTCTTCAGCCAGCCCAGCTGATCCTGCGCGCTGATCGCGGCATCAAATTTCGCTTCCAGCGCCTTGCCTGCCGGTGCCGCCGCCATCGCCGCCCCCGCCATGGCCGCTGCCACCGCCACCATCGACGCTGCGCCAATCAATTGCCGCACCTTACGCATCGCTCATCCCCCTATGTGGTTGTTATGCAGCGGGAGGTTAGCTGCTTGGCCGGGCGACGCAACCGACTTTGCGCGATGTTATGACGCGGGCTGTTCCCGCAGCATCGCCGCCAGCGTGGCGACGTCGTCGCCCGCCACGTCCACCAGCCGTGCCTCAAGCTGGCGGAACGCCGCCAGCACCTCGCGCCCCGCCTGGGTCAACCGCGCGCCGCGCCCCGCGCCGCCGCCCGCCATTGTTTCGACCAACCGGTCGCGCCAGCACCGGTTCATGCTGTCGACGAGCAGCCAGGTCTTGCGATAGCTCATGCCCATGGCGCGCCCCGCCGCCGAAATCGAACCCGTCCGGTCAATCGCTTCCAGCAGATCGGCCTTGCCCGGCCCCATCGCCGCTTCCGCGCCGCACAGGATTTGCGCTTTCAGCTTTAACGGGCCGATCTGCATCGTCTGCCTGCCTTTCTGACATGGCGTCGCCGGATGCGTGCGTTTCCCCGCTCGCAGCCACAGCCTGTCATCGGTATGTCGAGGGTTTAACGCAACCGGGAAAATGACGATGCCGCTCTATGAACTCGACGCAATGCGCCCCCGCCTCGACCCCGATCGGGTGTGGATTGCCCCCAGTGCTGATCTGATCGGCGATGTGCGGCTAGGCAATGGCGCGAGCGTCTGGTTCGGCGCCTGCATCCGCGCCGACAACACGCCGATCATCGTGGGGGAAGACAGCAATATTCAGGAAGGCGCAATGCTCCATTCCGATCCGGGGGCACCGCTCAGCATCGGCGCGCGCTGCACCATCGGCCACCACGCCGTGCTGCATGGCTGCACGATCGAAGACGAGGTGCTGATCGGCATGGGCGCGATCATCCTCAATCGCGCGGTCATTGGCGCAGGATCGATCGTTGGCGCCGCCGCGCTCGTGACCGAGGGGAAAGTCTTTCCCCCGGGCAGCCTGATCGTCGGCAGTCCCGCCAAGGTGGTGCGCACGCTTGATGCCGACAGCGCCGTCATGCTGCGCGCCTCGGCAACCCATTATGTCGCCAAGGGACGCGCCAACATGACCGGGCTAAAGCGGATCGACTGAACCCCCGCCGCTATGGCTGCCGCGCCAGCCACGCATCGACCGACGGACGCAGCCGCGCAACGGTCGCGTCGCGCGTCGCCATCAGCGCCACGATGTTGCGGGCCGGCCCTTGTGCTTGCGGCGGCAGGTTCTTCTGCGCCCAGGCCGTGATCTTGCCCGGCATGGCGGGATCGGTCGAAGACGCCCCCAGCCGCACCACATAGCCGGCGCGCGAGCTGGTTTCGAGGAAGCTTTCGACGATCGCGGGATGGGCGACGGCCCAGTCGAACGCCATGTCGGCATGGCGGCCCGACAGGCGCTGGAGCAACGCCGCCTTTTGCGGCGCCGTCAGCGTGTTACCTTCGAGCAGCCCCAGCGCGCCGCGCGCCACCGCTTCATCGCGCGCACCGCCGAGCAGGTTGATATAGGCATTTTTGACCACGGGATCACGCTCTGCCTTGGCAACGGCCAGCAGCGCGTCCCACTCCGCCTGCGTCGCATTGATCGAATAAGTGGTCAAAATGGCATCGCGGATCGCGGGCGGAATGGCGGTGGGGTCGCTCGCCAGCTTGGCCGCATAGGCACGCGCGCGGGCCGCCACATCGGGATCGCCGGCAAGGCCCAGCGACGCGACCAGCCCCTCGCGCAGATTGGCCGCCTGGGTCGACTCACCCGGCCGCGCTTCATAACCCAGCCGCGCCAGGACGGGCGCGAACGTCGTGATCGTGCGCGCCTGCAGCTTGGCATATTGGGGCGTGCCGTAGAACAGCGACCGCAGGGAAGCGAAATCTTCGTCAACCGTGATCCATTCGATCGGCTCGGCTTCGGCGCGCACCGCGCCGATCGTGTCGGCCCATGCCGTCAGCGGCTGGTCGCCCGAGAGCGCAAGGCCGAAATCATCGGCAATCGTCCCCACCCGATCGACCAGGTCAAGCCGCGGATAGGCCGCAACCAGCGCCGCGTGGCTCGCCGCGTCATAGCGCACCCGGGCATAGCTGCCCTTGCCCAGATTGGCGATCACCGGGCCGCACCCGGCGAGTTGCACGGTATAAGGCGCGTCGGACTTGACGGCACTCGTCGTCACTTTGCCGCCCAGCGTGGCGAGACGCAGCGGCACCGTCCATTGCTGCGGCGCCTTTGATGCCTGGTCGAGCCCGTAACGTCCGTTCTGCAGCGTCACGGTCGTCGTGCCATTGCCGCATTGGCTGCTCACCACGCTGACCAAGGGCACGCCGGCCTGCAGTGTGAAGTCATGCGCGATATCCGTCACCGGCCGCCCCGCCGCCGCCGACAATTCGGTCCAGAGCTGATCGGTTTCGGTGTTATTGTACCGATATTTCGCCATGTAGCGGCGAATGCCGTCACGGAAAATATCGGGGGCGATGGTCGATTCGATCATGCCGATCACCGCCTCACCCTTTGAATAGGTGATCGCGTCAAAGCCCTCGCCAATCTGGTCGACGGTTTCGACATGGCGGATGATCGGGTGGGTCGCCGCCGTCGCATCGGCGCCGAACGCGCCTTCGCGGCTTCCCACCACGGCGGCGGCTGCCTGCTGCCATTCGGGGTTCAGGTCGATCGCGGCCTTGTTGGCCATCCATGAGGCAAAGCCCTCATTCAGCCACAGATCGTCCCACCATTTCATGGTGACGAGATCGCCGAACCATTGATGCGCCATTTCGTGCGCGACAGTGCCGAAAATCTCCTGACGACTGCTTTGCGTGCCGCGCTTGGCATCGAACAGCACCGTCGGTTCGAAATAGAAAATCGCGCCCCAATTTTCCATGGCGCCGAAAAACTGGCTCGATCCCGGCCCGGCGATCATATCGAGCTTGGGCAACGGATAGGGCTGGCCGAAATAGTCATTATAATAAGCAAGCAGCCGCTTGGCCTGGGCCAGCGCATAATCGCCGCGATCAACCACGCCGCGCCGCGTGATGATGCCGATTTCGGTCTTGCCCGCCATCACCGTCTTACGCTCGACATCGCCGATGCCGAGGAACAGTAGATAGCTCGACATGACGGGCGAGGTCGCAAAGGTGACTGCCTGCTTGCCGTTCGCCCCCTTGGCGCGGCTGGCGACGGGCATATTCGAAAACGCGGTCTGCCCTGCAGGCACCGTGGTGGTCAGGCGAAACGTCGCCTTATAGCTCGGCTCGTCCCACATCGGCGCGAAGCGGCGGGCATCGGGCGCTTCGAATTGCGTGACAAGCATGCGCGCCGCCGACCCGTCAGGATTTTTATAATCGATCGCAAAAAAGCCGGCAGCGGTGTCGTTGATCTTGCCCGTCCAGTTCAGGTGCAGCGTGTGCGTGCCGACGCCGAGCAGCTTGGGCGCGGTGACGCTTAATTGTTGCGATGTGGCATCCAGCATTGACGTTGCGGCGGCACCATCGATCGTGGCACCGCTGATGACGAGATCGGCGGCATTCAACGTCAGCGTCCGCGTCGGCTGCGTGACCTTGACGGTGATGGTTTCCTCGCCACTGAAGGTCTTGGCGGCGGCGTTGGGATCGACGCGGATATCATAGCTGGTGGGCGCCGCATTGTCGGGCAGCCGACCGGCCGCCAGCGCCGGGGTGGATATGGTTGCCAGCAAGACGGCGGCGACACTAACCTTCATGACCTTCTCCAATGACCATTTGCCCGTGTCCTAACCCATTCGGGCGGCGACGCAATCGGCACGTGGCTGGACAGATTATTCGGTTGCGGTATGAAACGAGCCCATGAGCCTGCCACCGCTATTTGATCGCCTGCGCCTGCCCGTCATCGGGTCGCCGCTGTTCATCGTTTCGGGTCCCGAACTGGTCATTGCCCAGTGCAAGGCAGGCGTGGTGGGATCGTTCCCGGCGTTGAACGCGCGCCCGCAATCGATGCTCGACGAATGGCTGCACCGCATTACCGAGGAACTTGCG
>CANJKQ010000182.1 GCA_947474905.1 Pseudomonadota bacterium
CATCATGACCATTCACCCTATTGAAATCGATCTTCAATCGATCCGGTACACGGCGCGGACAATGTCGGCGGCGGCACGCCGCCGGCGGCGATGATAGGATAAGCTGAGCCGGCTCAGCATGTCGCGTTCCCCGCTGCTGGCAGCGGATGCGATCGCCGCCAGCTCCTCTTCTGCCTTGTCGAGCACATGGGGTTCGACGGTACGGGCGGCATGAAGTCGTGCGTTCAGCTGATCGACGGCGCGGGCATGCTCGCCATTTGCCGACCGCCGGGCGATCGCGAGAAAAAGCTGATCCGCGCGATCGGCGATCGGGCGATCCTTCACATCGGTCGCCGGCATCGCGATCGCGGCCGGGCGAGGCCAGGCGCGGATGGCCAGCCCGAGCAGTTCGGCCGACCAGCCGTAGAGATCCTTCAGTGCCGGTTCGTCGAGCGCGGGGATATGGAAGCCGCCGCTGGTGCGCGTCTCGACCAGCCCTTCGCCGGTCAGCAGGTGGAGCGCGTCGCGGACCGGCGTCACGCTCGACGACAACGGCGCCGCCAGCACCGCTGGGTCGAGCCGGTCACCCGGCCGGAATTCGCGGCCCATGATGCGGCGCTTCAGCGCCTCATGGACACGCTCGGCGGTCGGACCCGAGTTCATGGCACTGCTCGCCGGTCCTCGGCATAGGCATCAACCAATGCCTGCTGGTCGGGCCGCAGCGCGTCGATCGCGCCCAGCGGCTCGCCGGCATGATCGCCCAGCAGGACGGACGGGCACTGTCCTTCATAATTGCCGAGATTGGGGCGGTGCTGGCGATAGCCGACCAGCGCCGCCAGTTCCGGCGGGAAGGTCCTTGCGACGGCCGGCGGATAGGCGAGCCACTGGTTCTCATAGGGCTTGAGCCAACCGAGCGAGTAACCGACCACGAGGCCGCGCCGCACCGCGCCGGTGACGTTCGCGCCGGCCCCGTGCAGGGTCGAGCCGAGCAGGATGAGCGCCGCCCCTGGTGTCATCTCGGCCGCGAACGACGTCTCTTCAGGTTCGGATTCGAGCGCCTTCGCGCCGTGGCTGCCGGGCCAGACCAGGGTCGCGCCATTCTCCGCTGTGAAATCGGTTAGCGGCCACATCACGTTGACGAGATATTCGATCTCGCCGACCGGCCCGCGCCACATGTCCTGGTCGCGATGGGGTAATTGGGCCGGGGCGCCGGGATGCACCGCAATCGCCTGGGTCGTGTTGAGCTGGATGCGGTCGCACCAGGGGGACAGCACGTTCTCGACGACGCCGAGAATCAGGCGATGCTGGACCAGCGCCGCCGCCTGGGTCGAGCGAACCAGAAGCCGGCCGAACCGCTTGGTCGTCGTGCCATAGAAACCGCCCTGGCCGAACGGCGTGCGGGCGAAATCGTCGGCAAGATCGTCATCGAGCGCGCTGATCGTCGCCGGCGGCAGCGCGCTCGCGATAATGCAGTAGCCATCGGCAAGGAGGTCGGCGGTGTGACGCGCGATCTCGCTGGAAAGGTCGAGGGTATCGGTCATGCTTCGTCTCCCCCGTCAGGCCGCGACGCGTCGATCGACGCGCAGCGCAGCTGCCGTGGCGCGTCCGGCCTCCAGCAGATTCGGCGTTTCCGGGGTGATCTCGATGCGCAGCGCCGCCAGCATCGTGCCGTCGATGACCTGGGGAAGCCCAAGCGGCATGCAGCGCCAGCCAAAGGCGAGGATCTGCTGGAACCAGCCCATCTCCGCGATCGCGCTATAGGCGGTGATTCCGCAAGCCATCGCATGATCGACCAGCGCGGACACCAGCGTGTCGCGCACCTGGCGGCGCTCGCGCGCGCTCAGCCGGCGATCGAGGCAGAAGCGGGTGATCTCGAACGTGTCGGCGTCGCGGGGCGGCGCCTCCTCGCACAGGTCGGCATAGAAGCTGTCGAGGATGTGCGGCCGCGTCGTCGGCAGCAACCGCGCCGATCCGAGATGCGTGCCGTCCGGCTCGGCGAGGATCAGATAGGTGGCATGGACATCGTCGAACTGGTCGACCTCATAGCGCCCGTCGATGACGGGAACGTCCCATTTGAGCAGGTCGACGAAGACGGATTTGCGCGCGGCGAACATCGCGCGGAGAACGGCGTCCGATGCCGGGCGCGCGGCGGATTGAACAACATGCAGCATGGGTCTGGCTCCTTGACCGTGATCGGCCAAGGGTCGCCCTGCTGCGGGTCAGCCCGCTATTCCGGAAAAGGGTAATATCGGCGGCGAAAGATATCGGAGAAAGTCAGCGTTCCGTCGAAGAGCGTCAGGATCACCAGATATGTTCGCTTGTTCACGCCGTAGCGCTCGCAGGCCTGCTTGATATGGCGGGCGACCGTCTCCTCCCCGACGCCCAGAATGTGGCTGATCTCCCAGTCGCTTTTGCCCCGCGCGACCCAGAGCACGCAGTCGCGCTGGCGATCGGTGAGGACCGGCCGCGGCGGCATCTGCAGGCCTCCGCGCATCGCCCAGAGTCGTCGCGCGCCCTCGAACGCGAACATCCCCGCGAGTTGCGCCAGCGGCAACATGTCGTGTCGCATCGGTCGGCCCGCCTCGTTCGCGAACGAGCAGGAGCCGCGCGCCTCGCCGGGCACGTGCGCCGGCACCGTAAAGCCGTCGCCAATCCCCTGGTCGCGACCCAGCGCCAGCACGCGGTGATCCTCGCGGGTCATCGGAATCATCTCGGACATCCGCGACCAGGGAAAGCCGACGCTGGTGACATGGCTCGCGCGGTGAACGGGATCGGAGACGCCAAGCGCATTGCCGTCATAATAATCGGCCCAGCGCGCCGGATAATTGTGGAGGCGGATGGCATTGCCGCTCGCCGCGACGATATCGACATGGTGCGTCAGCGCGAAATATTGAAAACCGAGCTGTTTCGTCACCGCGGTCATCGCGGCGGCGAGATCGTCCGCATTTGTCACGGCCTCGACGACGTGCATGAACTGCGTCGCCATCCTGTGCATGCCCATAGGCCAGCGACGCGAGCCCGGGCGGTGCCTCAAGCCACCGGAAATCCCTGGGCCGCCCTTTTCCGGTCCCTTGGGCCGCGCGGCGGTTTCTCAAGCCGTCACCCGGCGAGTCTTGTAATGAAATTGACATATCATGGTGCGTTGCAACGCAAAACCCGCTTGTCGGCGGATGGCGGCAATAGCGCGCCAAGCCGTTCCATGGTTTCTGCCGGGAAGGATGGGCACGCAGCGGCGGAACGGAGCCGGAACCGCGTGTGACGCGGGAAGAATCCCACGGCTCGGGGTCCGATTGGCGTGACCCAGCGCGCTATGGTGCCTTGCGCGGCATCGATCGGGCGGGGCTCATGTGGGAATGGCTGCGCCGCGATCCCGGCTATGTCGGCTGGTACACGCGCGCGAGCGCCGCGACGCGCGGGAGCGGCGATGCCAGGCTCTGGGGGCTGCACTTTCGCGGAGCATCCCGACCTCCCGGCCCCGGAGGCGCGGCTCATCTGGCATGCCGATCTTGATCCCGGGACGCTGGGCGTCGCCGCCTTGCCAGCCGATCCGGCCAATCCCGACAGTATCCGCATCGACCAGCTCGCGCCCTGGCTTGCCATCGCGGTCGGCCCGGAAGGCCGCGAGCATGCGGTCTTATCCGACGGATTCCACCATATCCGGCTCGACATCGAGGAGGGGCGGCTGGAGGGACAGGAGGCGGTTTTGCTCCATTATCGTCTGCGCGGGCTGGCCTCGGCGGAGACGCGGATGCTGCCGCTGCGCCGGCTTCTCGACCTGTGCCGCCATCGCCGGTTCGCGCGATCGCTGTTTCCCCGCGATGCCCGGATCGACCGCGGGATCGAAATGCTGCGCGTCCATGACGCGATCGGCCAGGGCGCAACCCAGCGCGAGATCGGCGCGGCGCTGTTCGGTGACGAGCGGGTTGCGCGTGACTGGGGCGGGGAGTCGGATTCGCTGCGTTCGCGTGTCCGGCGATTGATGCGGGAGGCCCGCACGATGGCGCTGGGAGGATATCGTCAATTGATGCGGTGAGGACGTTTCCCCGCAGCAGCGGTAATTGCTCGATTTAGAAGTGAAGGGTCTGCGCCGCGTATCACAGCCAGCTAGCCGCAGCATCCATGGCGCCCATCGATCTGTACCGGTGGACATGCAACGGTTGCGTAGGAACAGAATACGCAACAATCGCCCGCCTTGGGGCGCAGGATTTTGCCACAGCCGG
>CANJKQ010000183.1 GCA_947474905.1 Pseudomonadota bacterium
CGAATAACCATCCCCAATCAAGCGAAGCGCCCATCTGCCGATCTCGTTAGGCGTTATATGACATTGGTAACTGGGGCGTTCGCTAGCCGACGGCAGATGACTGGGCGCGTAGCGAAAAACCAATGCACCAAGCCCGCCTATCTTCAACCGACCGAGCCACGCTCGTACGACGGTCCAAAAATCCGCAGAATCGTCTCCGATGGCCCTAAGCTCCGGAGATACCACAAAATCGCCGAACAGCGATGAAGAAGCCGAAGGCAATGGCGCGATATCTTCGCACCGCACAAGAAATCCGGACTCCATAAGGCATTGTAGAAATGCGGCCGAATGGTCGCCCACCACCAATCCTTCCAACGCCGGTAAAAGGAGCCCATAAGTGCGCAGCGCTGCCAGGCACACTGCTTCGCCCCAATCAGCTATTTCAGCGGCTGGCAGGGTCAGCGCTTTCACATGTTCCTTGCTTGTCTCCAACTCGTTGCACTGCGCGATTGTGCACCCTTGTGAGACTGGCGACATCAGGCGAGGCGCGGCAGCATATATCAGCGCATTAGCAGGCCTGACCTCTTTGTTGACGTGATCAAGCGCCAAAACCGACCGTGGTGGTTCAATATACTCCTCTACTTCGCCTTCGTTTTCGTGAACGATAACGGACAGATCATCAGCATGAAGATCGGATGCTTCCAGAAAATATCCGTAGAAAGCATATTGCACGTCGCGCAACGCGACGAAGCGAACCTCGGTCGATAAATCCTGTGGTTGGTCGGTTGAGATGTCCAACCGTGCGCCTGCCACGAGGCTGGCGTTTTCCCCGGAATCGGGCCGAAACGCGTGCACTCGCAGTGCCAATTCACCTAGGGATGCTCGAACTCCCTTTAATCGTAGTTCGTAATGTGCAGGCCCCGGCCGAACCTCGATATAAGGTGTATGAAAGCAATAGCTTGGATCAGGAGATTGACGATCCCCACCTAGGCCAGAGATGGCGCTCGCGTGGTCGATAAAAAACGAAAACGGATCAATTTCGCGCATCTTGCTACTTTAGCATTCCTTTGGCCCGGTTCCCAGGCGCCATGGTCCCGGCCTAAGGCATCGGAATCCATGGCGCCAATACGCAAAGCGTCGCTGATCAAGGGGTTGTGGGCAGCCTAACAGATCGATTAACCCCGTCTAGCATTTTGCCGCGACATAACCTACCCCATCAAAGTGATCCATCGCAAGCGCTTGAGCGATGGCCAAGCTGTGGTCGTAATCGCTCCATTTGCCACTATCTTGCGATCAGCCATCCACCGCAGCCGCCTGCGGCAACCTAGCGGGAAGCTATCAGTTGATCAGGCAGCGTCAGCCCGGCACTGGCATTGGCGTTTGTGATCTGCCATAGCCACCGAATATCAGTGGTGTCTCGGCGCCTCCATGGACTCAGCATGAACGTAAGATTTATCCAAAAAGCGCGGCAAAAAATTCTGCGCGACCTGATTTCACCCGTAGTGTCGCCGCTTAACCGCGCCTCTCAGCCAAACATCAATGGCATTACGGCGATGATTAATCGCATAGATGCGCTCAGCCTATCCGTAAAGTTTTTTGGGTATGAGCTGGCGCGGACGCTCGCCGCCGCTTTGCCGCCTTGCGCAGACGTCCCTCCGCAACCCGTCGACTTGGCTTGCAAGCCCTCCACGCAGGCCGACATTGGGTCCGATTGGCTGGCACATTGGTGCTCGCAGTTGCAGATCCCGCGTATTTACCATCGCAAGATATGGGAGCTGGCCTATGTCCTTCAGGCGATTTACCGGCATGGGAGCATAAGGCCGGGGGCGCGAGGACTAGGCTTTGGCTGCGGCCAAGAGCCGATCCCAAGCTATTTAGCATCGCGGGGAGTTTCCGTCACGGTAACCGACCAACCAATAGAGAGCATGATTAATCAAGGCTGGGCGAAATCAGGGCAATATACCGAGACTTTAGACATCAGCTATCGTGACCACCTGGTTGACCGCGCAACGTTCGATCGTCTGGTTACACTTCGTCATGTGGACATGAACGACATCGATCCTGACCTTGTCGGTTATGATTTTTGTTGGTCCGTTTGTGCGTGCGAACATCTTGGTTCGATAGATTTGGGCATGGCGTTTATTGAAAACTCGCTGAAAACGCTGCGCCCTGGCGGACTTTCGGTACACACGACAGAATTCAATTTCGCCAATGATCACGCGACGATTGACAACTGGCCCACAGTTTTATTTCAAAGACGCCATTTTGAACAATTGGCAGCTTCTTTAAGCGCTAGAGGGCACAGCGTCGCTCCCCTGGATTTTGATGTCGGGCGCCTGCCATTAGACAAATTCATCGATGTGCCGCCTTATAATACCGACTGGAGCGATGCCTTAAAGAGCGCATGGGAGGGGGATGGGCCGGCACATATCAAGCTTTCCATTGACGGCTTTCCTGCAACATGTTTTGGAATAATTGTAAGAAAATCCTCTTAAGGCACTGGCCTATCACATCTCTTTGGCGCTCACGATAATCATGTGGTGCAATATGATTGAATTTCAATCAGTATCCAAGGCATATCATACTCGGGGACTACATCGTAGCGTATTCAGAAATTTGTCTTTTCGAATAGAGCCCGGCGAGAGCTTAGCTATTTGCGGTGCGAACGGGGCCGGTAAATCGACTTTACTTAGATTAATTGCGGGCGTCGAACATCCTAGCGGAGGAACTATCCGTCGGACGATGAACACCTCTTGGCCAATTGGTTTTGCTAGTTGCTTTGATATGAGGATGTCCGGCGCGGACAACGCCAGATTTGTAGCGCGTATTTACCAGCAAGATGAGCAAGAAGTGCTCGACTATGTCGAAGACTTCGCCCAATTAGGCGTCTATCTGCGGCAGCCCGTCAGCACCTACTCGTCCGGCATGGTTTCACGACTCGCATTTGGCGTTTCGCTGGCGATCTCGTTTGACTGCTATCTGGTTGATGAAGTCACCGCAGCCGGCGATGTTCGTTTTCGTAAGCGGTGTGAGGAAGAGTTAATGGCACGCCGCGATAACGGAACGCTAATTATGACGTCGCACGATCCGTATATGCTCGAGCGGTACTGTACGAGGGGTGCGGTTCTATACAGTGGGGCACTGATTTTTTTCGATACCGTCGCTGAGGCTTGCAATGTTCACCACGCGTTACAAATGAGGGGATAATCGATAAAATGCCAATCAATAAATTTACATGGGGCAATTTGGCCTGGTAACTAATAAAAGTGCTTCATTGGGGCCGATGTTCCATCTGAGGTTTGCAATGTGGCGACATGGTCTAAACGCTCCCCTGACGGTCACGACTCAGCAGTATGCTGAATGGTACAGCACAACATCGCATAGGCCAAGCTTGTGACTACTCCCCCTTTGATTCAATGATCTTTTTTCGTTGATGCCGTTACGCTTTAAGACGTTTGCTCTTTTCGAAAGTGCCTATCGAGCAATTCTCCAATGTACTTCGGGATTTCGCCGCATCATCAACTGCCGGAGCTAAAGTTCCCGAGAATTTCGCCGTTGGCACGCAATTCGACAGATTCCGGGTGGCTGCGCGGTCATGGGTGACCGGTCTAGCCACTAGGCTTGGCACCGATTTAGTTTGCTCGCCGACCCGCTATCATCATAGCTTATGCCCCAGTTTCGAATAAACTTCGGACAGCCGCGCTAAAAAAGCCTGACTAGAGAACTGAGCGGCATGCACCATGCCCGCAGCGCCAAGCTGTTCAATAAGTCCGTCATCTCGATCAATCGCGCGGATCGCTTCTGTAATGGCATTGGTGTCGTAAGGGTCAACGAGCAGGCCGCCGGGGCCAACGACCTCGGGAAGGGAGGCCGTGTTGGAGCCGATAACGGGCGTGCCGAGCTGAATTGCCTCCAATGCGGGAAGCCCAAAGCCCTCATAAAGCGAGGGAAAAAGCACAGCCCGCGCCGATCTTATCAGTCTGAACAGCATATCGCGGGGAAGATACTGGAGTTGAACGATCGGGCGATCGGTCTTGCGCCCGTACACGGTGCCGTCTTTGCCAAGGCCGCCTGACGCTCCGCTCATTCCCCAGTCGCGCGACGATACGACGACAAGGGGGCGCTCGCTGCCCGATGCCAAATACGCATCGACGATCCGACCAATATTCTTTTTAGGGTCGCTCGCACCGAAGAACAGGTAAAAGCCGCGAGACGGCA
>CANJKQ010000184.1 GCA_947474905.1 Pseudomonadota bacterium
CCTTGGCGGGGCTGCTTGCCATTCACCGGGTCGCGGTTGACGCCGGGCAATTGCGGCATCAGCTCGGCCATCAACGCGTGATCAATGCCGCTGAACTGGTGCGGCTCGCGGGCTCAGTCCCCGGCGTCCGCGCCAAGCAGCGCATGGCGGATTGGCAGAGCCTGGCGCGGCTCCCGGTGCCGCTGCTGGCAAACGGCCCTGATGGCTGGTTCCTGATCGGCTTGGTGCAGGGCGATCAGGTGCTGGTCCAGCGCCCGGGGCTGCCCGTCGCGCGGATTGACCGGGCGGCGCTGGCGACGATCTGGTCGGGCGAAATCGTCCTTGTCACGACGCGCGAGTCCGCAGTGCTTGCCCAGCCGCGCTTCGACTTTACGTGGTTTATCCCGCAGATCGTCAAATATCGGCGGCTGATCGGCGAAGTGCTGCTGATCACGCTCGCGCTCAACCTGCTCGGACTGGCGGCGCCGCTGTTTTTCCAGAACATCGTCGATCGCGTGCTCGTCAACGATACGCTGTCGACGCTCAACGTGCTGGCGCTCGGCTTTGTCGGCGTCGCGCTGTGGGAAACGGCGTTTGGCTGGCTGCGGACGCGGCTTTATGCCGAGACCAGCCAGAAGATCGATGTCGAGCTGGGCGCGCGGTTATTCCGCCACTTGCTGCGGCTGCCGATGGGCTATTTCGAGGCACGGCGGGTGGGCGATACCGTCGCACGCGTCCGCCAGGTCGAGACGATCCGCGAATTCCTGACCGACGCTTCGCTGACGGTGCTGGTCGACCCCGTCTTCACGCTCGTCTTTCTGGGGGTGATGGCGCTTTATTCGCTGAAGCTTACCCTCATCACGCTGGTCGCGATGGCGGCGTTCACTGCGGTCGCCGCGCTGGCAACGGGACCGCTGCGCCGTCAGGTCGAGGCGAAGTTCGAACGCGGGGCGGCCAACAACGCACTGCTTGTCGAGAGCCTGTCGGGCATCCAGACCCTGAAGGCGATGGCGGTCGAGCCGCAATGGCAGGACCAGTGGGAGCGCCAGCTCGCCGCCTATTCCGCCGCCAATCAGCGCGTTATCGACACCGGCAACACCGCCAGCCAGACGATCCAGCTGATCGCCAAGCTCAACATGGCGGCGATCCTTTATTTCGGCGCGCGTGGGGTGATGGCGCATGAGATGACCGTGGGCGGCCTAATCGCCTTCAACATGCTGGCGCAGCGCGTTTCCGGCCCGGTCATCCGCATGGTGCAATTGTGGCAGCAATTCCAGCAGGTTCGCTTGTCGGTCGACCGGCTGGGCGATGTGCTCAACCGCCGCACCGAACCCACGCTGGCAAGCGCGGCCACCCCGCGCGCGATGACGGGCGCAGTTCGCTTCGAAAATATCCGCTTCCGCTATGCCGATGACGGGCCGTGGACGCTGGAGGATATCGACCTCGATATCGCGCCCGGCAGCTGCATCGGCATTGTCGGCTCGTCGGGGTCGGGCAAGTCGACGCTGACCCGGCTGCTCCAGCGGCTTTACGCGCCGACGGCTGGTCGCGTGCTGATCGATGGCGCCGATGTGGCGCAGCTCGATCCCGCGTGGCTGCGGCGGCAAATCGGCGTGGTGCTGCAGGAGAATATCCTGTTCAACCGCTCGATCCGCGACAATATCGCGCTCGCCAACCCGGCGCTGCCGGTCGACGCAGTGATGGCGGTGGCGCGGCTGGCTGGTGCGCACGAATTTATCGCGCGGCTGCCGCAAGGCTATGACACGATGATCGAGGAGCGCGGCGCCAATCTGTCGGGCGGCCAGCGCCAGCGCATCGCGATCGCCCGCGCGCTGATCGGTGATCCGCGCATCCTGATTCTGGACGAAGCAACCTCGGCGCTCGACGCCGAAAGCGAGGAAATCGTGCAACGCAATTTGCGGCAGATCGCGCATGGGCGCACCGTGCTCATCATCGCGCATCGCTTGTCGGCGATCCGTCAATGCGACCGGATCTTCACGCTGGAGCAAGGAAGGATCGTCGAGGCCGGCAGCCATGACGAATTGCTGCGCTCGGGCGGGCGCTATGCCGATCTCCACCGCCGCCAGGCGGGCTATCCGCTGGGGCTGGCGTCGTGAGCGCGCTGGCGAGAAGCTGGGTCAGCGCCAAGGCGGCGCTGGCCGCCGAGCGCGCGCGCGATGTGGCGATTGCCCCGGCGCTGGAGCCAGCTTTTCTGCCTGCGGCGATCGAAGTGATCGAGCGGCCGGTGTCGCCGACCGCGCGGCGGACCGCGCAGCTCCTGCTCGGTGGCCTTGCCGCGACGGGGCTGTGGCTGGTGCTCGGCACCGTCGATGTCGTGGCGGCGGCGCCTGGGCAGACGGTGCCGCGCGCGCATGTCAAGCTCGTGCAGTCGGCGGGCGGCGGGGTCGTGCGGCGCATTTATGTGCGTGAGGGCGAGCGTGTCCGCGCTGGCCAGCCATTGGCTGACCTTGACCCCACCGTGGCGGGCGCGGACGAGGCCGAGGCGTCGCGGGCGCTGCTGGCGGCGGAGCTCGATGTTGCGCGGGGGCGGGCAGTGGTCGCGGGGCTGTCGGGCGGGGAGGCTGCCTATACCCCGCCCCCGGGAACGCCCGCCGATGTGGTCGCAACGCAGCGCGCGCTCGTGGCGGCGGAAATCGCGACGGCGACCGCCGCGACGGCCGGTATTGCCGACGCTCGTCGCGCCGCGCTTGCCGATGCCGAGGCCGCCTCGGCGCAGCACAAGGCGCTTGCCGCGAGCTCGCCGATGCTCGATCGCCAGGTTGAGGCGATCCATATGCTCGCCGCCAAGGGCTATGCCTCCAAGCTGCGACTGCTCGACATGCAGCGCCAGCAGCAGAGCGAGCGCGGCAATCTTGCTGCCGCCGCGGCCCAACGCGCCCATGCCCTCGCCGAGGCCGAACGCGACGCGCATGAGCTGGCCCGCACGCATGAGGACGCGCTCAGGGCCGCGCTCACCACCCTCGCCAATGCTGAGCATGAAGTGGAGGGGCGCCGGGCCGAACTCGCCAAGGCCACGCTTCGTCGGTCACGCCAGCGGCTGGTCGCGCCAGTCGATGGCACGGTCGAGCAGCTTGCGATCCATACCGAGGGCGGCGTGGTGCCTGCCGTGCAGCCGTTGATGGCGATCGTCCCCTATGGCGCGATGATGGTCGAGGCGCGGGTGCAGAATCGCGACGCCGGTTTCGTCAAACCCGGTCAGCCGGTGGCGGTGCGGTTTGAGGCGTTTCCCTTCACTCGTTATGGCAGCGTGACGGGCCGGGTCGTCTCGATCGCGCGCGAGGCGGTGGGCGACGGGCGCAGTGCTGGCGTCTATCGCGCCGAAGTGGCGATTTATGGCAATGCCACCACCACTGGCCAGACGCTGCCGCTGCGCGCCGGTATGGCGGCGACGGTCGACATCCGGCTCGGCGCCCGGCGGTTGATCACCTATCTGGTCGATCCGGTGGCGACGACATTGGGCGAAGCGGCGCGCGAGCGTTAGCGCGTGCTGCGCTGGCAGGGGCGCGCCGTATGGTGGCGAAGGGCGGCTTGGCGGTCAGGCCAAGCACACCGGCGATGCCGAGGCGCTGGGCCAGCCGGTAGATCAGGATGGGCAGATAGACCCCGCCGGCGGTTTCAATCGCATAGCGCAGCGGCACGGCCGCGATACCCACCCAGTCAAACAGCCGCGCGACCAGCGACAGCGGAATGATGTGAGTGAGGTAAATCGGCATCGACAGGGCGCCGAGCCAAGCAAGGTGGCGCCCCGCCGCGCTGCTCCGGGCTCGCGTCGCGACGCCGATGATCAACGCAATGCCGAGCAAGGAGAGCGGCGTGGTCAGCGGCGACACCGGGTCGTGGGCGCCCATGGCAAGCGCCATGGCGCATCCGGCCGCGAACAACAGCGCCAATCCCGCCAGCATCGGCGTCCGCGCCAGCCGCGGCTGCGTCCAGGTCCAGCGCGTCCCCGCGAGCGCCAGTCCACCGGTAAAATAGGGGGCGTGCATCAGGGTCAGCGCAATGATCCCCGAACCGGGCGATACGGCACGGGCCAGCGCCAGCGCGATCGCCAGCGCGAGCAGCAACCGAACATGCGGATAGCTGGCGGCCGCCGCCAGCTGCAGCAATAGCAGCGCATAGAGAAACCAATAGATGCTGATGGGATCGAACAAGATACGCGCCGCATCGCCCAGCCCGAGCCCGTGATGGACATAGCC
>CANJKQ010000185.1 GCA_947474905.1 Pseudomonadota bacterium
AAATGACGCGAACGGAGGAATAGATGCGGCGGCGAGCCCTGATGGTGGCGCTGATCCCTGCCGCGCTTTGCGCGTGCGCCGCCGATGCGACGCTGCCGCCCGCCGCGGCACCGACGCTCGTCACCACCTGTAAGGCTGGCCGCGTTCAGTATCTGGTTGGCACCGTCATCACCGACGCCATTGCAAAGCGCGCCCAGCGTCGCGCCCATGCCCGCGCGTTGCGCGTCTTGCCGCCCGGCGCGATGATGACGATGGATTACCGGACGGACCGGCTCAACATCATCCTCGGCCCCGGCAAAGTCGCGGCGCGCATCACCTGCAGCTAGCCTGGCGGCTAAGCCAGGACCATCAGCTCGTGCTTGCGAGCACAGCCAAGCAATCCAGGCCATCGCTTAATTGCCGGGGCTTGTCGGTTGATTACTGAAGCCCTGTCCCTCCCGCATAGGCGGGAGGCCATCGGGGTCAACGGTTGTCCCTCTCCCGGCAGATCGGCCAGAATGGATTGCCGCGTGCGCGGCAATGACGATCACGGTGCCACGGACTGGCACCCTATTGCAGATTGATTCCCATCACCGCGACACGATCAAACGCCGCAGCCAGGGCCTTGTGGCGCCGCTCGACCGTCTCGCCGTAAAGCGGCAAATCGCCCTGCTCCAGGAACAAAGTCAGCTTCGCCTCATCGGCTTCCAGCCTTGATCGCTGCAACGGCGCCGCGACGCCGCCCGACAGTCGCTGGCCCAGGCGCATCGCCAGCCCCCATTGCCGCGCGCGGGCAAGATCGGCGGGGCTGGCCAGCAGCGGCAGGGGATCGGGCGTGCTGGTGCCGCCGCCCAGCGCGGTGAACAATGCCTGCGCCATGATCGCCCGCCCCGCAGCATCAATCGCCACCCAATTGCCGTGCAGCGCAATCTCGACGCCGCGTTCCGCCCGGAATTCGGGATTGGCGTGCCAGCCCACATCGGCCAGCAGACAGGCGGCGTGGCGCAGCCGCGCATGATCGGGGCTGTCATCGGCGAACAGCGGCGCGATCCAGCCATCGAGCAGATCGCCATGTTCGGCAAAGCGCCCCAGCCGCCGCCCCTCATCGCGAGTCGCGACAATCAGCGGGTCCTGCGCTCGCTCCGCCGGGCCAAGCGCGCCATAGAGCAGCCCCTCGCGCAGGCCAAAGGACGAAACAATCGTGGTCGAGGACCAGAGATGCTTGACCAGCACCCCCAGAATCGCCGCCGCATCCCCCAGCATCGGCACGCGCCCCGCCGAAATATTGGGGATCGCGCGCAGCTTGCCCTTGCCGATATGCGCTAGCGTGCGGTTCAATCGAGTAATCGCCACGGCGGGCATTTCATATTGGTGGATGATCGGCAGCGGATAGGCATGGAGCGCCATGTCGAGCCGCGCCAGCGCCCGCCACGACCCACCGACCAGATAGAGCGGCAGCCCTGCCCCCCGGCCCAACCAGCCCGCTTCCTCAAGCAAATGGCCGACATGGTTGCGGAACTGCCGCGCGCCCCGCGCGCGCAAACCCGGCAATCGCAGTACGCCAAGCGGAAAGGACACGCGATCATGCACTTGCCCGCCTTTGACGCGGACCAGTTCCAGGCTGCCGCCGCCCAGATCGCCCACCACGCCGTCGGCCTCGGGAATGGCGGAGATAACGCCGTGGCCCGCCGCAATCGCTTCCTGATCGCCCGACAAAAGCTGCACCGGCAGGCCGATCGCGCGCACCCGGTCAAGCAAATCCTGGCCATTGGCCGCGTCGCGCACGGCGGCGGTGGCGACAACGCTCAGCCGCGACACGTCCATTTCGCGCGCGAGGGTCGAAAACCGCGCCAGGGCGTCGAGCGCGGCCGCCATCGCCTTGTCGTCGATGCGGCCATTGGCGGCGATCCCCCGCCCCAGCCCCGCCAGCACTTTTTCGTTGAACAGGATCGCCGGCAACCGCGCTGGCCCCTGATAGACAACGAGCCGGATCGAGTTTGACCCGATATCGATAATCGCGGTGCGCGCATCGCCCGCGACCTCGGCGCGGGTCTTGCGAAACAACAGAGTTGCCATGGGCGTGGCCGTGCTATCGCCGCCGCCGCAGCGACAATGTCGGCACCGCTTCGCTCTCCAGCGCGGCGCCGCGACCTGAAAGCGAGGGGTTAGTCATGAAATAACGGTGCAGATTGAACGGCCTGGTGCCGGGGTCGACGCGGGCATAGCTGCCATCCGCGCGCAATTCCCAGCTTTGTTCATTGTCGATCAGGTTGGCCACCATAACCTGGTTGAGCACCTGCTGATGGACCGTCTTGTTGGTGATCGGCAGCATATATTCAACGCGGCGATCGAAATTGCGCGGCATCCAGTCGGCAGAAGAGATGAACAGCTTGGCGCCATCATTGGGCAGGGTCTTGCCATTGCCGAACGCCCAGATGCGGCTGTGCTCCAGAAACCGGCCGACCACCGATTTCACCCGAATATTTTCGGACATGCCCGCCACACCGGGCCTGAGGCAACAGATACCGCGAATGACAAGGTCGATTTCAACCCCGGCATTGCTGGCTTCATAAAGCTTCTCGATCACCGCAGGATCGACCACGGAATTCATCTTGGCCCAGATGGCAGCCGGTTTGCCCGCGCGCGCAAAGGCGATTTCGCCATCGATCAGCTCGACCAGCCGGGCACGCAGATCGCGCGGCGAAATGCCGATCATTTCCAGCCCGGTCGGCTCGACATAGCCCGTGACATAGTTGAACAGCTGCGCCGCATCGCGGCCAATACGCGGGTCGGCGGTGAAAAAGCTGAGATCGGTGTAAATCCGCGCGGTGATCGGGTGATAATTGCCCGTGCCGAAATGGCAGTAAGTGCGATAATGGCCGCCCTCGCGCCGCACCACCAGCGACACCTTGGCGTGCGTCTTCCAGTCGATAAAGCCATAGACGACCTGCACGCCGGCGCGTTCCAGCGCGCTGGCCCAGAGCAGATTCTGTTCCTCGTCAAACCGCGCTTTCAGCTCGACCACCGCCGTCACCGACTTGCCCGATTCGGCAGCGGCGATCAGCGCGTTGATGACGGCGGGCTGCTTACCGGCGCGATACAGCGTCTGCTTGATCGCCACGACATCGGGGTCGGCGGCGGCCTGTTTCAGGAAAGCCAGCACGACGTCGAACGTCTCATAAGGATGATGGACGATAATGTCCTTGGCGCGAATGGCGGCAAAACAGTCGCCGCCATATTCGCGGATGCGCTCTGGGAAGCGCGGGGTGTAGGGCGGGAATTTCAGGTCGGGCCGATCCTCATCGACAATGTCCGACAAGTCGCCGACGCCCAGAAAGGCGCCGCCTTCGGTCACCAAGGCATCGGCACCGCCCAGCTCACCGCGCAGCACCTGCGACAGGCTGTCGGGCATGCCGGTTTCCAGCTCCAGCCGGATCACCCGCCCGCGCCGCCGCCGTTTGATGGCATTGGCAAAATAGCGGACCAGATCCTCCGCCTCTTCCTCAATCTCGATATCGCTGTCGCGCAGAACGCGGAATTCGGCCGCGCCGAGCACGCGATAGCCGGGAAATACCAGCGCTGAAAAGCGTTTGACCAGCGATTCGGCCGCGACGTAGCGCGCTTGCTCCCCCGGCAGCCGGACAAAACGCGGCAGTGCTGCCGGCAGCATCACCAATTCGCGCACCGGCGCATCGTCCGCCGCCCGAACCAGATCGAACATCACCGCCAGCCCCTTATTGGGCATGAAGGGAAAGGGGTGTGCGGGATCGAGCGCCTGCGGGGTCAGGATCGGGAAAATCTGCTCGCGAAAATGGGTTTCGAGCCAGGCGATCTCGTCTGTCGACAATGTTTCATCGAGCGTCCGCGACCCCAGCACTGCAATGCCGATATCCGCCAGTTGCGCGCGCAACGTCCGCCAGACGACGCGCTGGCTTTCAACCAGCCGGTCCGCCTCTGCCACGATTGCCGCCAGCTGCTGCCCCGCCGTCAACCCGTCGGGCGACATGCGATCGACATCCTGCAGCTGTTGACCCTTCAGCCCCGCCACGCGAACCATGAAGAATTCGTCGAGGTTCGACCCCGAAATCGCTAGAAACCGCAACCGCTCAAGTAGCGGATGCGCCGGATTGCAGGCCTCGTCGAGCACGCGGCGGTTGAACGCCAGCCAGGACAGCTCGCGATTGAAATAGCGCTCCCCGCTGGTCAGCGCG
>CANJKQ010000186.1 GCA_947474905.1 Pseudomonadota bacterium
ATCGACGCATTGAGCGAGTCGGCGACGGTCCATTCGTCCTTATATTTGCGCCGCTTCCACGCGGAATCAGGAACGGTGCCATAACGCTGCACCGAAAAGGGCAAATCGAATTTCTGGCCAAGCCCCATGGCCCGCGCAACAGGCGCAATATGGTCATAGCCCAGCCGCCGGACCATCTCGTAAAAATAGATGTCGCAGCTCTGCATGACCGCGTTCTTCATGTCGAGCGGGCCATGGCCATGGCGTTTGTGGCAGTGGAATTGCCCGGTGCCGACGCGCAGCACGCCGGTGCAGTTAACCCGCTCCTCGGGCTTTACCCCGGCCTGGAGCAACGCCAGTGCGTTCATCGGCTTGACGGTGGAGCCGGGGGGATAAAGCCCCTGCAGCACTTTGTTCATCAGCGGCACATGGTCGTTGTCCGACAGCATCTGCCATTCCCAATGGCTGATACCGTCTGAAAAGCTGTTGGGGTCGTATGCGGGCATGCTGACCATCGCCAGCATCTCTCCGGTGGTGCAATCAAAGACGATGCACGACCCCGAATTGGTTCCCATCCGCCGTGCAGCATATTCCTGCAGGCCGACATCGATGGTCAGCCGTTGGGTAAGGCCGGGGCGGTCGGGTCGGCTGGCGAGTTCGCGCACCAGCTTGCCGCGCGCGGTAACTTCAACCCGCTTGGCGCCGGGCACGCCGCGCAACTCGGGTTCCAACGCTTTTTCAAGCCCGTCCTTGCCGATCTTGAAGCCCGGGGTAACGAGCAGCGGGTCCTTCAGCTTGCGGAACAGCTCAGGCGACGCGACGCCGACATAGCCCGTCAAATGCGCGACCGCCGCGCCTGCCGGGTAATTGCGCGAAAAGCCCCGCGTTGGCTGCACGCCGGGTAATTCGGGCAGCCGCACGCTGACGGCGGCATATTGATCCCAGTTCAGGTTTTCCGCGACGGGCACTGGCTGGAACCCGGCCGCGTGTTTCAGGTCGATCTGGATCCGGTCAATATCATCGTCGCTCAACGACAGGATCGAGCGGAGCAGGGTCAGCACGCGGCCGGGGCGTTCGAGCCGATCAGGAATGATGTCGACGCGGAAATCGGTGCGATTATTGGCAATCGGCGTGCCGTGCCGGTCGACAATCCACCCCCGGCGCGGCGGCATCAGAGTCAAGTTGATGCGGTTGCTTTCGGCCAGCGTCTGATACCGTTCATTCTCCGCCACCGACAGCCATGCCATCCGCCCCGCCAGCACCAGCCCGATGCCTGCCTGTGCAGTCCCGAGCACGATCGCCCGGCGGCTGAAGCTATAGGACTGGCTCGCCTCGGTAATGATCTTGGTCGGGCGGTTCATGCCGGGTCGCGCGTTCTTTCGATCCAGGCGCAGAGCCTGACGATCAGGGGATATAACAATGATGATACCAGAATTTGCGCGATCAACACTGTATCAACTTGCGCTGCCAGCGGACTTGCGATGAGCCGTCCCAAAATCTGGCAAAAAGCAATGGCGCCCGCTGCAAGCGCCCAATCCTGCCAGAAATCGCGCCAGACCAGGCGCTGATCGACCAGATCAAAGGCCATGAAGCACAGGCTCCACAACAGCATCGAGCATCCGGGCGGCTGGCCGCTCAACAAATCATCGAACAGGCCAAGCAGCGGCGCCGCCCAGACCGCGATCGATTCGGACTGCGACAGCCGCCAGGCGAGCAGCATCAGCAAGCCGAACGGCGGCATCAGCCCGATGCCCGCGATAACCGGCACGATCGCGGTTAGCGAGCCTGCCATCACCGTCAGCGCCGGGACGGTGCGATAGAGCAGGCTGGGTTCGTCAGCGTCAAACGCGCCGCGGATACGCTGGTTCACGGCTTGGTCTCGGCAGGCGGCTCAGGCGCGGCGGCAGCGGGCTGGAACGCTTTCTGGACCAGCGCATAATCAAAGCTGTCGGGCACTTCGAGCGGCTGGGCAAGCACGCTGTCGCGGGTGCGGCTGATAATCTTGGCGACGGGAATATTGGGGCCATAAATTCCGCCGGTTCCCGAAGTGACCAACAGATCGCCATCACGAAAACTGCCATCGGCCAGATTTGCTGCCTTGATTTCGAGCAGGCCGTCGCCGCGACCGGCGGCAATGGCCGGCAGCCCGTCGCGCGTGCGCCGCACCGGCACAATGCTTTCTGGATCGCCCAGCAACAGCACGCGCGCCGTATCCGGCCCCGCTTCCAGGATGCGGCCGATCAAGCCGTCGGGTCCGCGCACCGGTTGCCCGGCGTGAACACCCTGGCGAAACCCGGCATTCAGGATGGCGTACCGCCGCGTGCTCGAGGCGGATGAACTGACCAGCCGCGCCGTTGCCACCGGATCGACGGTCAGATCATAAACCCGCATCAACCGCTTCAGGCGCCGGTTTTCGACCGAAAGTGCCCGCGCCCGCACGATGAGCGCGTGCATGTCGTCGATTTCCTTGCGGAGCTCGGCATTGCGGGTGCGCACGAACATATAGTCCGACACCACCGCAGGCGTCGATTCGACCGCTGATCCCGCCATCGCCATGCCGGTCGAGACGGGCGCGGTCAGCTCGCTCACCGCCAGACGCAGCGCGCCGAACGTGCTGGGGTCAAATTTCCACAAGGCCAGCATGCCGACCGCAGTCAGCGATAGCGCGACCAGGAAAACATAGCCGGAAAACAGACCCCATTGCGCGCGCCGGGAAAATCCCGGGCGGCGAGGAACGGGCGCCGCCACGACGCGCTCCCGCGCCTTACGCGCTGTGCAGCACGCCGCGGAAGACGGGGTCTTCCAGCGCGCGACCGGTACCCAACGCAACACAGATCAGCGGATCGTCGGCGATCGTCACCGGCAGGCCGGTTTCGTCGCGCAACACCTCGTCGATGCCGCGCAGCAAGGCGCCGCCACCGGTCAGCACGATACCCTGATCGACAATATCCGCCGCCAATTCAGGCGCGGTATTTTCCAGCGCGACGCGTACGCCCTCGACAATCGTCGCGACGGGTTCGCTCAGGGCTTCGGCAATCTGGCCCTGATTGATCTGAATTTCCTTGGGCACGCCGTTCACCAGGTCGCGGCCCTTGATGTGGATCGTCTGGCCGATGCCGTCCGCCGGCGCCTTGGCGACGCCCACTTCCTGCTTGATCCGTTCCGCCGTTGCTTCGCCGATCAGCAGATTGTGGTTGCGACGGACATAGGAGACGATCGCTTCGTCCATCTTGTCGCCGCCGACGCGGACCGACGTCGTGTAGGCAAGCCCGCGCAAGGACAGCACTGCGACTTCGGTGGTGCCGCCACCGATATCGACGACCATGCTGCCAATCGGTTCGGTAACCGGCATGTCGGCGCCGATTGCCGCTGCCATCGGCTCCTCGATCAGGAACACCTGGCTCGCGCCCGCATTCGACGCGGCGTCGCGGATCGCGCGACGTTCAACGCTGGTCGAGCCCGAGGGCACGCAAATCACGATTTGCGGCCAGCGCATGAAGCGGCGCTGCCCGCCATGCACCTTGCGGATGAAGTGCGAAATCATCTGCTCGGCGACATCGATATCGGCGATCACGCCGTCGCGCAGCGGACGGATGGCCTGGATGCTTTCGGGCGTCTTGCCCATCATCAGCTTGGCGTCGTCACCGACCGCCTTGACCTTTTTAACGCCGTTAAGAGTCTCGACCGCAACGACCGACGGCTCGTTGAGCACGATGCCGCGCCCGCGCAGATAGACGACGGTATTCGCCGTCCCCAGATCGATCGCCATGTCGTGAGACATTAAATTGAAAAACCGCGAAAAAACCATCTACCGTCCCGTCCCTGGCCGCGGTTACCCTTTACATCCGGCGGCGAGCCTATTCCTCGCCCGGCCATCAGAATGTGGATTACCCCCACATGCTGGTTTTGACATGATGACGCGGGTCGCGGAATGCCGCCGCTTGGTCTAGACTCTCCCCCATGTCAATACGCCGTCTGCCCGAACATCTCGTCAATCGCATTGCTGCTGGTGAAGTCGTCGAACGCCCCGCCAGCGCGCTTAAGGAACTCGTCGAAAATGCCATTGATGCAGGCGCGACGCGGGTCGCGGTGCGGCTGGCCGCCGGCGGCGTCGATCTGATCGAGGTTACCGATGATGGCTGTGGTCTGTCGCCTGACGATATGGCGCTGGCACTGGAGCGGCACGCGACGTCAAAGCTGCCGGA
>CANJKQ010000187.1 GCA_947474905.1 Pseudomonadota bacterium
CCGCGATAGGTCAGCGCCATCCTGTAGGTGCCACCTGGCCGGGCGTCGAACTCGTAGATCTGGCCGGTCATGCCATCCGGCGGAAGCCACTGCGGCCATGCCTTGGGGTCAACAAACGCACGATAGATCACGTCCGCGCTGGCGGCGATGAATCGCCTCGCTGAGTCGGTTCTCCCATGGCCGATATTCGCCGTCATTGATCGCTTACCTCGCGTTACCCGAAATCCCGCACCGCCATTCTCCTGTATTTGCGCGCTACACTACTACGCCGATGAATCTTTGTTGAATCGGCCCAAAATCAGGCCCTTTTAATCATCCCCGTCCGGGGAAGGACTGTCTCGACCCCGATGGAATCGGGGGTCATGTGACGGCTTTACATCAACATGCGGAAGGTCTCGCACGCGGCGCACGGATGCTGCGTACCGCGCTCGGGCCTGCGATCGTCCGCTATCTCGACGACGCCAGCATCGTTGAAGTGATGCTCAACCCCGATGGGCGGCTCTGGATCGACCGTCTGTCCGAAGGTCTTTCCGACACAGGTGAGCGTCTGTCGGCGGCGGACGGCGAACGCATCGTTCGCCTGGTCGCGCACCATGTCGGCGCCGAAGTTCATGCCGGCGCTCCGCGCGTCTCGGCCGAGCTGCCGGAAACGGGAGAGCGGTTCGAGGGCCTGCTGCCGCCAGTCGTCGCAGCGCCGGCCTTCGCGATCCGCAAGCCCGCCGTCGCGGTCTTCACGCTCGACGACTACGTGCGCGCCGGGATCATGTCGGCCGGACAGGCCGAGACGCTGCGCCAGGGCGTGGCCTCTCGCGCCAACGTCCTCGTCGCCGGCGGGACATCTACCGGCAAGACCACGCTCACCAACGCGCTGCTCGCCGAGGTCGCGAAGACCTCCGACCGTGTCGTCATCATCGAGGATACGCGCGAGCTGCAATGCGCCGCGCCGAACCTCGTGGCGATGCGCACGAAAGACGGCGTCGCCTCGCTCTCCGATCTCGTTCGCTCGTCGCTGCGCCTGCGCCCCGATCGCATTCCGGTCGGCGAGGTGCGCGGAGCCGAGGCGCTGGAGCTGCTCAAGGCGTGGGGCACAGGCCACCCAGGCGGCGTCGGCACGATCCACGCCGGCACCGCGATCGGCGCGCTGCGCCGGATGGAGCAGCTCATCCAGGAGGCTGTGGTCACTGTCCCGCGCGCGCTGATCGCCGAGACGATCGACATCGTTGCCGTCCTCTCCGGCCGCGGCTCCGCGCGCCGACTCTCCGAACTCGCACGCGTCGAGGGCCTCGGTCCCGATGGCGACTACCGCATCGAGCCAGCCGTCATCGAGGGCGACGGCGGCCCGACCTCGCTCACCCGAAGCCCTGAAGGAGAAAGCCTGTGATCCAACGCTTGCGCCCAATGCGCCTGCATCAAGTGCGGCAACGTCTCGCCATGACCGTGTCCGCCGCCACGCTGTTGGTCGTGATGGCCGCGCCTGCCCACGCCTCCGGCTCATCGATGCCGTGGGAGCAACCGCTGCAACAGATCCTGCAGTCGATTGAAGGTCCGGTGGCCAAAATCATCGCGGTGATCATCATCATCGTCACCGGCCTGACGCTCGCCTTCGGCGACACGTCCGGGGGCTTCCGGCGGCTGATCCAGATCGTGTTCGGTCTTTCGATCGCCTTCGCCGCATCGAGCTTCTTCCTGTCGTTCTTCTCGTTCGGCGGCGGGGCGCTGGTCTGATGACGGGCGTTGTCGAACAGGGCGGCGAAGTCCCGGGTTACACGGTCCCCGTACACCGAGCGCTGACCGAGCCGATCTTGCTCGGCGGCGCCCCGCGCGCCATCGCCATCATGAACGGGACGCTCGCTGGCGCCGTCGGACTGGGGCTGCGCCTCTGGCTTGTCGGCATCGCCATCTGGGCGATCGGCCATGTCGCGGCGGTTTGGGCTGCAAAGCGCGACCCGCTCTTCGTCGACGTGGTGCGCCGCCATCTGCGCGTCCCCGCGCACCTCTCGGTCTGACGGGGAACGCGCCGATGATGAACCTCGCCGAATATCGCAACCGCAACAGCCGGCTCGCCGACTTCCTGCCCTGGGTGGCATTGGTCGGCGCGGGCATTGTCCTCAACAAGGACGGCAGTTTCCAGCGCACCGCCCGGTTTCGCGGCCCCGATCTCGACAGCGCCGTCCCGGCCGAGCTGGTCGCGGTCGCCGGCCGCCTCAACAATGCCTTCCGTCGCCTCGGCTCCGGCTGGGCGATCTTCGTCGAGGCGCAGCGCCATGCCTCGAATCTCTATCCTGACAGCCGCTTTCCCGATCCCGCCTCGGCGCTGGTCGATGCCGAGCGCAAGGCGGACTTCGAAGAGGCCGGCGCGCATTTCGAGTCGAGCTATTTCCTGACCTTCACCTATCTGCCGCCGGCCGAAGACGCCGCGCGCGCCGAATCCTGGCTCTACGAGGGACGGGAGAAGAAGGGCCTCGACCCCAATGAGGTGATGACCGGCTTCGCCGATCGCACTGATCGCATCCTGCGCCTGGTTGAAGCCTTCATGCCGGAATGCCGCTGGCTCAATGATGCGGAGACGCTCACCTATCTCCACGGCTGCGTCTCGACCAAACGGCATCGTGTCCGCGTCCCCGAAACGCCGATCTATCTCGACGCGCTGCTCGCCGACCAGCCGCTCACTGGCGGGCTCGAACCGCGCCTGGGCGCATCGCATCTGCGCATTCTCACCGTCACGGGCTTTCCAACGGCGACGACGCCCGGCCTGCTCGACGAGCTGAACCGTCTCGCATTTCCGTATCGCTGGTCGACGCGCGCGATCCTGCTCGACAAGACCGACGCGACCAAACTGCTGACCAAGATCCGTCGCCAATGGTTCGCCAAACGCAAGTCGATCGCCGCGATCCTCAAGGAGGTGATGACCAACGAGGCGTCCGTCCTCGTGGACACCGACGCCGCGAACAAGGCCGCCGACGCCGACATGGCGCTGCAGGAACTTGGCGCCGACTATGCCGGCATGGCCTACGTTACCGCGACGGTGACGGTGTGGGATGATGATCCGCGCATAGCCGACGAGAAGCTGCGGCTGGTCGAGAAGGTCATCCAGGGCCGCGACTTCACCGCCATGGCCGAGACCATCAACGCGGTGGACGCCTGGCTCGGGTCATTGCCCGGCCACGTCTATGCGAACGTCCGCCAGCCCCCGATCTCCACGCTCAATCTCGCCCACATGATCCCGTTGTCAGCGGTGTGGGCGGGGCCGGAACGGGACGAGCATTTTGCAGCACCCCCATTGCTCTTCGGCAAGACCGAAGGCTCGACCCCGTTCCGGCTTTCGCTTCACGTCGGCGACGTCGGCCACACGCTGATCGTCGGCCCGACCGGCGCCGGCAAGTCTGTCCTGCTGGCGCTGATGGCGCTGCAGTTCCGACGCTATGCCCGCGCCCAAGTCTTCGCCTTCGACTTCGGCGGCTCGATCCGCGCGGCGGCGCTCGGCATGGGCGGCGATTGGCATGACCTCGGCGGCGATCTCAGCGACGGCGCGACCGATAGCGTCAGCCTTCAACCGCTCGCCCGCGTTCACGACGTGCCCGAGCGCGCCTGGGCGGGAGACTGGATCGTGTCGATCCTGACCCGCGAGGGCGTGGCGATCACCCCCGAGGTGAAGGAGCACATCTGGACAGCGCTAACCTCGCTGGCATCGGCGCCCGTCGAGGAGCGCACGATCACCGGTCTGGTGGTGCTGCTCCAGTCGAACGACCTCAAGCAGGCGCTCAGGCCTTATTGCGTCGGCGGTCCCTACGGCCGGTTGCTCGACGCCGAGCGCGAGCATCTCGGATCGGCGTTCGTTCAAGCGTTCGAGACCGAAGGGCTGATCGGCACCGGCGCGGCGCCCGCGGTCCTCTCGTATCTCTTTCATCGCATCGAAGACCGGCTCGACGGTTCGCCGACCCTCCTCATCATCGACGAGGGCTGGCTGGCGCTCGACGATGACGGCTTCGCCGGCCAGCTCCGCGAATGGCTGAAGACGCTGCGCAAGAAGAACGCCGGCGTCATCTTCGCCACGCAATCGCTCAGCGATATCGACGGCTCGGCGATCGCGCCCGCCATCATCGAAAGCTGTCAGACCCGGCTCCTATTGCCGAATGAGCGCGCGATCGAGCCGCAGATCACCGCGGTTTATC
>CANJKQ010000188.1 GCA_947474905.1 Pseudomonadota bacterium
ACCCAAAGGTCACACGGTCCTGGATCGCCGGACCCTGATAACCGGTCGCGGCGCGGGCATAGAGATTGACGAGCGGGCTGACCGCATAGGTCGCGCTGACGTCCCAGGTGAAATAGCCGTCGCTCGCCTTGGTGCGGATGGGCAGCACATTGCCGAACAGGAAGGGCGAAAAGCCGGTGACAAGATCATCGCGCCGGTCATGCGAATAACGGCCGCCCGCCCGCAGCGTCAGGTCGCTGATCGGCTTATATTCGACCGAGGCATAAATGCCGTAATTCTCATTGGTGTCGGCATGGTTGACGTCGGCATCAAGATCGGCCGCGCGATTGCCCGTTGCCGGGAACCGGTAATCATATTCGTCATAGTGCAGCTTTTGCAGGAAGTAATAGCCGCCGCCCTGCACGCGGAAGGCGCCGAATTCATCGCTCTGGAAGCGGATTTCCTGGCTGAATTCGGTCGGCGTGCTGCGCCCGCCCGTGTTTGACGGGAATAACGCGTTGTTGAGGCCGAGTGCGGGGAAGACGTAACGATTGCCGCCATCGATATCGCCGGTCGATTCCACCGCCGCCTTTTCATAGCCGGTGATCGATGAAAGCGTACCGAGACCGGCGAAATGATAGTCGAGCTTCAGGTCGACGCCCCATTGCGACAGCGACTGGCTGGTATAGCCGTCCAGCGCAGCCTTTTTGGGGTCGAACCCGGGCGAGAAGGTATTGCCACCCTGCTGGAACAGACCGGCGCGGAACACGCGCGGTGTGCCTTCCAACCCACGGCCATGGACATTGAGCAGCGCGTCAAAATCGCCCGATTTATAGCCGATCTGCAAGCGACCGGCATAATCGGTATAGCCTTCCAGCTTTTTGTTGGCGACGCCGGTGGTCGCGGTGTTGGTCACCCAATTGTCGCGATGTTGGAGCAGGCCCGATGCGCGGAAGGTGAAGCCCCCGCCCAACGGACCACCCACCGCCGCTTCGGCGTTGACGGTGTTGTAGGTCGCCCAAGACACGCTGCCATAGCCGCCAAATTTTTCACTGGGCTTGGCGCTGTCGATCTTGATCACGCCCGCCGGGGTGTTGCGGCCGAACAGCGTGCCCTGCGGCCCGCGCAACACTTCGACATTCTCAAGGTCGAAAACGGGGAAGGATTTGAGGAGCGAATTTTCGAGCGCGACATCGTCATAAACGACTGACACCGGCTGCGCGGCATTGATGTCGAAATCGGTATTGCCGAGGCCACGGATGTAAAAACGCGGGAAGGTGCGGCCGAACGAGGATTCGATCTGCAGCGACGGCGTGCGCGAGGAGAGGAAGCGGATGTCGAGGCCGCTCGAATTGAGCACGTCGAGCTTTTCGCCGCCGATCGTGGTGACCGCGATGGGAACGTTCTTTGAAAGCTCGCTGCGGCGCGTTGCGGTGACGGTGATGTCCTGCAGGCCTGTATCCTTGGCCTGGTCAGCAGGAGCGGCGGCTTCCGGCGCGGCGGGGGCGGCGGGCGCTTCCTCGGCGCGGGCGGCGGTGCCGCTGATGGCCAGAGTGGCCGCAGAAACGCCAACGAAAAGATGCAGCACAGCCGCACGGGAACCGATCGATCGCATAGTCAAGAAATCCCCCGAAGGAAAATGGTCCATCACCCTCCTGCACGCGACTCCGTGTCCCCGGTCGTTCGCGAGGTTTTCCCGTAACGCGATTGTCACAGTTATTAAAGGCGCGGCAGAGGGGACTCGCGCGGGAGCAGCGGGGGTGTGGCTTTGGTGCAACGGAGGCGGGGCAGCTCAATTGTTTCCCACAAGCGGGAGGATTTACCGCCGATAAAAAATACCGCCGCCCGGCATCCCGAGCGGCGGTTTTTTTCAGTCCTCGGCGCCCGATTGGGCACCGACCGGTCATTCCTTGATCAGGTAATCACCGGCGTCGGCGTCAGTGCCGTGGCCCGATTGGACCACTTCGGCCAGCGCATCGTCGCCGGTGCCCGTCGCGTCGCGCGGCGAGCGGGCGAGTTCGGCGGCATGCTCTTCGGCGGCCGATGACGGCGCGATCAGCGCTTCCTGCAGGCGACGCTGCTGGACGCGGAGCGCGGCATCGCGGCTGGTGGCGGCAACGCGGATGCGGTTCATGCCCGCGCCCGTGCCCGCCGGAATCAGCCGACCGACGATGACATTCTCCTTCAAGCCAACGAGCGTGTCGCTCTTGCCCTGCACCGCCGCCTCGGTCAGCACGCGGGTCGTTTCCTGGAACGATGCCGCCGAGATGAAGCTGCGCGTCTGCAGGCTGGCCTTGGTGATGCCAAGCAGCACCGGCTTGCCCTGCGCAGGCGCCTGGCCGGGGGCGAGCTTGGCGTTCACCTCGTCCATTTCCTCGCGATCGACCTGTTCGCCCGCCAGCAGCGTGGTGTCGCCGCCATCGGTGATCTCGACCTTTTGCAGCATCTGGCGAACGATCACCTCGATGTGCTTGTCATTGATCTTCACGCCTTGCAATCGATAAACTTCCTGGATTTCGCTGACCAGATATTCGGCCAGCGGCTCGATGCCGAGCACTTCCAGAATGTCATGCGGATCGGGCGAGCCGCCGATCAGGTTGTCGCCGCGCTTGACATAATCGCCTTCCTGCACGTCGATGACCTTGGACTTGGGCACCAGATATTCGACGATCTCGCCGCCATCCTCGGGCTGAATGCCGATCTTGCGTTTGGCCTTATAGTCCTTACCGAACACGACACGGCCACTGACCTTGGCGATGATCGCATTTTCCTTCGGCTTGCGCGCCTCGAACAGCTCGGCAACGCGCGGCAGGCCGCCGGTGATGTCGCGCGTCTTGGCGGCTTCGCGGCTGACACGCGCCAGCACGTCGCCGGCATGGACCTGCGCGCCATCCTCGACCGAAAGCGTCGCGCCTGGTGCGAGCATGTAGCGGCCCGCCTCGCCCGAGCCTTCGTCGAGCAGGGTCAGACGCGGACGCAGATCCTCCTTCGACTTGGACGCAGCGCGATATTCGATCACCACGCGCTGGGTAATGCCGGTCGCTTCGTCGACCTGCTCGGTCAGCGTCTTGCCGTCGATCAGGTCCTGATACTTCACCACACCCGGGTTTTCGGTGATCACCGGCATGGTGAACGGATCCCATTCGGCAATCCGGTCGCCCTTGGCCACCTTGGCGCCGTCATCAAACATGACATAGGCGCCATAGGGGATGCGGTGCACCGCGCGCTCGCGGCCATCGGCGTCGATGATCGCGAGTTCGCCCGAGCGGCTCAGCACGACGCGGCGGCCGCGCTGATCGGCGATGACGCGCAGGTCGCGATATTCGACCGTGCCGTCAACCGATGCTTCCAGGTTCGACTGCTCGTTGAGCTGCGCCGCGCCACCGATGTGGAAGGTCCGCATGGTGAGCTGCGTGCCCGGTTCACCGATCGACTGGGCAGCGATGACACCCACCGCTTCGCCGATATTGACGGGCGTGCCGCGCGCCAGGTCACGACCATAGCATTTTGCGCAGACGCCAATCTTGGTCTCGCAGACGAGCGGCGAGCGGATCTTGACCGCCTGGATGCCGATCGCCTCGATCTTTGCGACCATCGGCTCGTCGAGGAGCGTGCCGACCGAAATGACCACCTCGTTGGTCTTGGGATCGACCAGGTCCTCGGCCGTGGTGCGGCCCAGGATACGCTCGGCGAGCGAGGCGATGGTCGAGCCGCCCTGCACGATCGCGCGCATTTCCAGCGCGCGGTCGGTGCCGCAATCCTCTTCCACCACCACGCAGTCCTGCGACACGTCGACCAGGCGGCGCGTCAGGTAGCCTGAGTTCGCGGTCTTGAGCGCGGTATCGGCCAGGCCCTTGCGCGCGCCGTGCGTCGAGTTGAAATACTCGAGAACGGTCAGGCCTTCCTTGAAGTTCGAGATGATCGGCGTTTCGATGATCTCACCGCTAGGCTTGGCCATCAGGCCGCGCATGCCGGCGAGCTGCTTGATCTGCGCTTGGCTGCCACGGGCACCCGAGTGCGCCATCATGTAGATCGAGTTGGCGGAAAGCTCGCGCCCATCGGGCCCGCGCTTCACTGCCTTGATCTCGTCCATCATCGCGGCGGCAACCTGGTCACCACAGCGCGACCAGGCGTCGATCACCTTGTTGTACTTTTCCTGCTGGGTGATCAGGCCGTCCTGATA
>CANJKQ010000189.1 GCA_947474905.1 Pseudomonadota bacterium
ACGATATCTTTGAAACTTGCGGCTGGCGCGTCATCACTTTGAAGCACGGCAAGCTGCAGCTGGCGGCGTTCGCGCGGCCCGGCGGCAGAGCTATCGAGGAATGGATCGAGACCTGCCCCAACGCAGATTTTGCGGTGCTGACCTATCAGGGTGGGGCGGCATGGCGCGCGCGGCTGATGGCGGACATTGGCGGTAAGCGCGGTGTATCCGCGCTGCTCGACGGGTATGACGATGCGGGTCTTGCCCGGCTGATGACCAATCTTGGCGGCCACTGCCCGGCCACGCTGATCGAGGCGTTTGACAGCGCGCAGGATGACCGGCCGACCCTGTTCATTGCCTATACCATCAAGGGCTATGGCACGCCGCTTGCCGGCCATAAGGATAATCACGCCGGGCTGATGAGCCCCGGCCAGATTGCCGAACTGCGCGCGGCGGAGGGCGTTGCCGAGGGCGCTGAATGGGAACCCTGGACTGGCCTGGGCAGCAATAGCCGCGCCGCCGCCGAGGCATTGGTGCGCGGCGCGCCGATCAGCAACCCCCGCGGCGATTTGGCGGCGGACATGCTGCCCATCCCCGCCATCGCCCCCCCGGCCGACCGCGAGCAATCAACGCAAGCCGCGTTCGGGCGGATGCTGTTCGACCTTGCGCGATCGGACCATCCGCTCGCCGACCGCATCGTGACGACCTCTCCGGACGTTACCGTCTCCACCAATCTCGGCGCCTGGGTAAACCGGCGCGGGCTGTTCCGTCGCAATGAACTGGCCGACATCTTCGCCGCCGCGCGCATTCCATCGGCGCAGAAATGGGCGGGCGGCAGCGCCGGGCAACATATCGAGCTGGGCATTGCCGAGCATAACCTGTTTCTGATGCTGGCAGCGGCGGGATTGGCCGCACCGCTGTTTGGATCGCGGCTGTTGCCGATCGGCACGGTCTATGATCCGTTCATCGCCCGCGGGCTCGATGCGCTCAATTACGCGGCGTATATGGACGCGCGTTTCATGCTCGTGGCGACCCCATCGGGGGTAACGCTGGGGCCAGAGGGCGGCGCGCATCAATCGATCTCAACGCCGTTGATCGGCATGGGGCAGCCGGGGCTCAGCTATTACGAACCCGCTTTCGCCGATGAACTCGCCGTGCTGATGGAACATGGCTTTGCCCGTATGCAGGCAACGGACGGCGGATCGACCTATCTGCGGCTGACCACGCGCAGCATTGAGCAGGTCGAACGGGCCGATGATCGCTGGCGGCAAGGCACCATCGATGGCGGCTATTGGCTGCATCCGCCTGCACCAGGCGCGGAAGCCGCGATCGTTTATTGCGGTGCGCTGGCGCCCGAGGCGATGGCGGCGTGGGAGGAACTGCGCGACGACGTGCCGGGACTGGGGCTGTTGGCAGTCACGTCCCCCGATCGCCTGCACGCCGGCTGGACGGCCCAGCGCGCGGCGCGCTGGCGCGGCGGACGCGGCGAGGCATCGGCCATCGCCCGGCTGCTCGGCGGACTCAGCCCGACGGCAGGCTTGGTCACGGTGATCGACGGCCACCCGGCGACGTTGTCGTGGCTCGGCGCCGTGCGCGGCCAGCGCGTGTCCCCGCTGGGGGTGGAGCAATTCGGCCAGACCGGCGACTTGCCTGACCTTTACGCACACCACCGGCTGGACGCGAACGCCATCTGCGACGCGATGGCGGAACTGTTTCTGTAGGGCTGACCGCCGAATTCATGGATGGTGCGGGTGGTCGGAGTCGAACCGACACTCCTTGCGGAACCGGATTTTGAGTCCGGCGCGTCTACCAATTTCACCACACCCGCATTGCCTTGTGCAGCGGCGGCGCGGATGCCATGCGCCGCGCGCCGCGTCCAGCCCCTTATTGGCGCGCCCTCTTAACGCGCCGATCGTGGCTTAGCGCAGGCGCCAGATCTTGATCGGCGTTTCGGGCGCCACGCCGCCCTGATGCGCCGGGCAAGTCCGCCACGCCAATGCCTTGTCGAGGCACAGCCAGATTTCGTCGAGCCAGCCTTTCTTGTTCGCCGTCACCCGCATCATGTCCGCCGACAGGCCCGGATTGGCGCCCGCCATCGCCTTGGCGACATCCCCCGCCGTCAGCCCCGGTTTGCGCGACAGGGCATCCATGTCGGGATAGCGCAGCTTGGCATAGAGCCGGGTCGATTGCGTGAAATATTGGTTGGGCGTCTGCCCCGTGCAGGTGCCGTGCTTGGCCCATTCATGCTGGATGAGCTGCGCCGAGGGCGTCGAACAGAGCGTCGCCTTGATGATCGCGGGCGGCAACAGCGCGGTCGCTTTGCAATATTGCGGCCATTCCGGCCCCTCGCCATCGGGCCACAGCCCGTGCAGCGCGAAGCCGAAACGATTGCCGCTAGTGCATTCGAAGATCGCTTGCTGCTCGGTCTTGGCGCGCTGGCAATATTCCGGCGCCCAGGTGATGGCGAGCGTATAGCTGCCGATCGGCACGATGCGCCTGGGCTGTTCTGCGGTGGGCAGGTCGGGATGCGGCACCGGCACGGTTTCGGGCACCTTGCACGCCAGCACCTGCGCTTGTGCTGCCACCGGCATCAGCATGGCGAGCGCCGCCGCCAGCCCCTTCACCATCTTGGTCCGCATCGTCTCGCCCCCTGATCCAATGACTTGTGGCCGGATTTTAGCGAAACGGCTCAAGCCGGTCCACCGCCAATGGCACCAAAATCAAGGCCGATATCCGCCGCAGGCGCCGACTGGGTGAGGCGGCCGACGCTGATATAGGTCACCCCGGTTTCGGCGATGGCGCGAATGGTATCGAGCGTCACGCCCCCCGATGCCTCGGTCGGCACCCGGCCCGCGACGATCGCCACGGCATCGCGCAGGACGGGCGGCGGCATGTTATCGAGCAGCAGGTGCGTGGCGCCCGCCGCCAGCGCCGATTCGATCTGGTCCGGCCGATCAACCTCAACGATGATCCGCGCAATCCCCGCCTCGCGCGCGCGGCGCGTCGCTTCGCCCACCGATCCGGCCACCGCGACATGATTGTCCTTGATCATCGCCGCATCCCACAGCCCCATGCGGTGATTGGTCGCGCCGCCCATGCGCGTCGCATATTTTTCGAGGACGCGCAGGCCGGGCAGCGTCTTGCGCGTATCGAGCAACGTCGCACCGGTGCCTGCGATGCGGTCAACATAAGCGCGCGTCATCGTCGCAATGCCCGAAAGATGCTGGACGGTGTTGAGCGCCGACCGCTCGGCAGTGAGCAGCGCGCGCGCTTGCCCCTCGACGCGCAACAGCGCGCTGCCGGGGGCAACGCTCGCCCCCTCTGCCACCAACGTCTCGACCTGCACCGCCGGGTCGAGCGCGCGGAAGAACGCCTCGGCAATCGGCAAGCCCGCGACGGTGATCGCGTCGCGGCTGTCCATCACGCCTGAAAAGCGCGCGTCCGCCGGGATGACTGCCGCCGAGGTGATGTCGCCCCCCTCGCCCAGATCCTCCGCCAAGATGGCCTGGACGAAGGCGTTTAGATCGAAACCGGGCAAGGCGAAGGACATCGTCGAAATCCAACCAAAGTTGACAAAGTTGACACTACGTTACCCGTATGTTTGCCCCCGCCCTACCCGTCCTTGCGCGCAAAGCGAAGCCATCCTGTCATGCTGAGGCTATCTAGAAGGGGCATGGTTGCGCGCGTCATCATGCGAGCCAGGGTAGCGATGCCATGATGGGTAGGACAGCGCCCCTTGCCCACGCGACGCGCGCTGTTATCCATGCGGCAGCAAAAGGAAATATGGGGGAAACAATGACTCGCCTGATCGCCACTATTTTGCTTGCCAGCACCGTGCTTGCCTCGAGCGTTGGCGCCGCGACGCCCGCCAAGACGGCAGCGGCGGCATCGCCCGCCAAGGCCTTTGCCGCGCTGTCTGACCGCTTCATCAAGGGCATCGCTGAAAATTCGCCTGTCGAGGGCACGCAGCTTGGCGATCATCGTTTCGACGATAAGCTGCCCGACATATCGCCCGCTGGCCATGCGCGCACCGTCGCCTCGCTGAAAGCGACATTGGCCGCGCTTAACGGCATCAACCGCGCCGGCCTGACGCGCGACGCCCAGGTCGATGCCGCGATGCTCGACAATGCGCTGCGCTTCCAGCTGTGGCAGGCCGAAAGCCTGCAGAGCTGGCAATG
>CANJKQ010000190.1 GCA_947474905.1 Pseudomonadota bacterium
GAAGCCGGTGGCCTTCGACGCCAGCGCCGACGAGCGCGACACGCGCGGGTTCATCTCGATGACGATCAGGCGGCCGTCCTTCGGATTGACCGCGAACTGCACGTTCGACCCGCCCGTCTCGACGCCAATCTCGCGCAGCACCGCGATGCTGGCGGAGCGCATGATCTGATATTCCTTGTCGGTCAGCGTCAGCGCGGGCGCGACGGTGATCGAATCCCCCGTATGCACCCCCATCGGATCGATATTCTCGATCGAGCAAATGATGATGGCGTTGTCGTGCCGGTCGCGCACGACTTCCATCTCATATTCCTTCCAGCCGAGCAGCGATTCCTCGATCAGCACTTCGGTGGTCGGTGAGGCATCGAGCCCCTTGCGGACGATTTCCTCAAATTCCTCGCGGTTATAGGCGACGCCGCCGCCAGTGCCGCCGAGCGTGAAGCTGGGGCGGATGATCGCGGGCAGGCCGACCTTGTCCAGCCCCGCCAGCGCCTCCTCCATCGAATGCGCGATCGCCGAGCGTGCGCTTTCCAGGCCGATCTTCTCCATCGCAACCTTGAACTTCTGGCGGTCCTCCGCCTTGTCGATCGCCTCGGCATTGGCGCCGATCATGGTGACGCCAAATTTCTCGAGCGTGCCATCATTATAGAGCGCGAGCGCGGTGTTGAGCGCGGTCTGCCCGCCCATCGTGGGAAGGACCGCGTCCGGCCGTTCCTTCTCGATGATCTTGGCGACGATCGCCGGCGTGATCGGCTCGACATAGGTCGCGTCCGCCAGCTCGGGATCGGTCATGATCGTCGCCGGGTTGGAGTTGACCAGGACGATGCGATACCCCTCCTCGCGCAAGGCCTTGATCGCCTGCACGCCGGAATAATCGAACTCGCACGCCTGCCCGATGACGATGGGGCCAGCGCCAATGACGAGGATGGAAGAAATGTCGGTGCGTTTGGGCATTGACTGCTATGCTTTCATTGCATACATTGATTGCATTAGGAGATTGGCTGTGGCCACGCTGACCGTTCGCAATGTCCCCGAAGACGCCAAGCACCGCTTTCGCCAGGTGGCGGCAGCGCATGGCCGATCCATGGAGGAACATCTGCGCCAGCTGATCATCAACGCCGATTTGGCCTCTGTCACCACCGGCGGTGTGGCGGATGCGCGATCCGCCTTCCACCATGCGCCGATGGACGAAGAACCGTTCGTCAGCACAGGCTCTGAAAATATCGACCGGTTGGTCCGGCTGGGTCGCGGCATCGATTGGACGCCCGAGCCACGGCGGCCGGAAAAGCTGACCGGCTTCGACTTCGATCCGAAAGACTTTGGGTAATTCTGGGAGTGATCCTGGTCGACACCAATGTCTGGAGCGAAACGGCCAGCCGCAACCGCGAGCCACGGGTCATCTCGTGGCTCGCGGCGAATGACGCGCGGCTGATGCTGTCGGTGCTCGTGATTGCCGAAATCCGCGCAGGCTATGAAGCGCCGCGCGCGCGCCCGTTCAGACTGCGGCTGGAGCGTTGGCTGGCGGATCTCGAAACCTCTTATGCCGACCGCATCGTCCCGTTCGACCGACATGACGCCCATATTTTCGGGCAACTCGCGGCGCAGCGGACGCTCGGCGGCAACACCATCGACGCCCAGCTCGCCGCGCAAGCCATTGCCCGCGACGTACCGATCGCCACCCGCAACGCGAAGGATTTCGCCTGGACCGGCGCGCGGCTGATCGATCCTTGGGGTAACTGAACAGCCCATCAGCGGCACAAGACCTTGATCGCCTGCCCGCCCGCCTCATCGAACCCGCCCGCCTGACCAATGACGATCGGCCCGGCGCCAATGACGAGGATGGAGGAGATGTCGGTGTGCTTGGGCATTAATCGCCAATGCCATTTTGAGCGATGCAGCCCCAGCCGTCGCACTCAACGCCGAAGGCATCTTCGATTTGCAAATAAGTGGTTGTAAAATCGCGCATCGTTTCGATGTCGGTTTTTTGGACCCGCTCCAGAAAAAGCCAGGGTTCGTCGGCTCCATCCGGGTCACGTGCTTGTACGGTAAAGCCAAAGTTGCAAGCGGCCGCCTCTAGACGATCCAGCGCCTCGGCAGAGCCACGAAAACTTACATCGACCAGGCGCGGCACTTCGGGCCGATCACCCTGCTCAGCTAAGTTCCGAAGAACGTCGCAATCAGCCGACCAAACTTCGTTCCAGCGCAACGGATCAATTTGCACTGCGCTCATCCCATAGTCCCCACAAACCGCTCGAACAGATAGAAGCTGTCCATCGGCCCCGGGCTGGCTTCGGGGTGGTATTGCACGCGGCACGCAGGCTTGTTGGTGCGGTCGAGCCGGGTGCTGGTTGCGCGGTGTGTCGCCATCATCCCCACCTCAGCAACAGCAGCAGGGCCAGCCCAGCTATCACCGCCAGCACAAACCAGCGGATATGGGCGCCGGACAGCCCGCTCGGCGTCTGGCGATCAGGACGCGGCGGCGCGGGGCGGATCGCCGAGACACCGTCCGTGGCATGATGTATGCCCAGCGCGCTCGCGCCGCGGGTGTCGGCAGAAGCGGCAGGCAGCATCGCCTGCGCCATCGCCGCCCGGGCGAGCAGCGCGTGCGGATCAGCGGGCAACGGGCCGGCTCCCGTAAGGCTCGCCTGCGCCGCGTCGCTGAGCGACACAATGACACCCGCGTCCGGCGCGTCGCTTGCGGCCACGTCCGCATCGTTTCGCGTCGCGCCGAGCGCCACGGCGGTGAGCCTTGCCGCAGTCGCCGCCGCGAGACGCGCCGCGCCTACATCTGGCGGCCTGATTGGCGCGGTCATGCCACAGCGCCCTTTCCCATCATCCCCACAAACCGCTCGAACAGATAGAAGCTGTCCATCGGCCCCGGGCTGGCTTCGGGGTGGTATTGCACGCTGAAGGCGGGTTTGTCGGTGAGTTCCAGCCCCGCATTCGATCCGTCGAACAGCGAGACGTGGGTTTCACGCGCATTGGGCGGCAGGCTCAGCCGCTCGACCGCGAAGCCGTGGTTCATGCTGGTGATCTCGACCGCGCCGTCCGACAGCCGCTTGACCGGGTGATTGGCGCCGCGATGGCCCTGGTGCATCTTGCTGGTCTTCGCCCCCACCGCCAGGCCGAGCAACTGGTGGCCAAGGCAGATGCCGAACAGCGGCTTGCCCGTTTCCAGCACCTGCCGGATCACCGGCACGGCATACTCCCCAGTCGCGGCGGGGTCACCCGGGCCGTTGGACAGGAACACGCCATCGGGGTTGAGCGCCATCACCTGCTCGAAGGTGGCGGTCGCGGGCACCACCGTCACCCGCGCGCCGGCCTTCACCAGATTGCGGAAAATGTTGCGCTTGGCGCCATAATCGATCGCGACGACATGGGGGCGGTTGCTTGGGGCCCGCCCCTCGACTGCGCTCGGGGCGAACGGGGGATTTGAGGCATTCCGACTTTCGTAGTCCCCCGCTCCTCCGTTCGTGCCGAGCGCAGTCGAGGCACGGGCGCCAGGCCCCTCACCCGCATACCCCCGCCCCAAATGCCATTCGCCGCCCTGCCAGTCATAGTCGCTGAGCACCGTCACATGCTTGGCGAGGTCCATGCCCTCCAGCCCCGGCCAGGCGCGGGCCTGCTCGATCAGCGCGGGGATGTCGAACTGGCCATCCGCCGCATGGGCAATCACGGCATTGGGCGCGCCATTCACCCGGATGCGACGGGTGAACGCGCGCGTATCGACGCCCGACAAGCCAATCCGCCCCCGCGCTTTCAGCCAATCGACCAAAGGCTGGGTCGAGCGGAAATTGCTGGGCGCGGTCACCTCCTCGCGCACCACCATGCCCAGCGCGTGCGGCGCGCTCGCCTCGACATCCTCATCATTGGTGCCGACATTGCCGATGTGGGGGAATGCGAAATTGATGATCTGCCCGGCAAAGCTCGGGTCGGTCATGATTTCCTGATAGCCGGTCATCGCGGTGTGGAAGCACAGCTCGCCCACCGCCACGCCTTCCGCGCCAAAGCCCCGCCCCCACACCGTCGTGCCGTCCGCCAGAACCAGCACGCCGGTGGCACCATCGGGCTGGGAAACGGGCAGGGACAAGGGTTTGGCGTCGGCCATTGA
>CANJKQ010000191.1 GCA_947474905.1 Pseudomonadota bacterium
ATCACGTCGAACTGGGCGCATCGCTGGTCCCGACATCTGCAGACCCGAGCGAGCTAGATACGATCGTCACGCATTTGGAGCGCAGCAATGCGGTTGCCAGCGCGACCTGGACGGTCAGTACGACCAACTGATTTGTCTGCCGCGCGACAGATCGTTAGGTATAAGCCACGACACCGTTGATGGCAGCACCAGCGGCGCGCCGACCGCCAGCCCGAAGATGATCGCTGTGGCCAGCGGGCGTTGCAATCCTGAACCACGCCCGAGCCAAGCGCGAGCGGTGCAAGCGTCAAGATCGCGATCAATGCCGACATCAGGATCGGCCGGAGTCGTGCATGGCCGACCTCGATCAGGCTTTCGATATCGATGGCCCAATTTGGATCGATTTCGGCAAGCAGGAAGATGGCGAGTTCGGTCAGCATGCCGATCACCATTGTCAGCCCCATCAGCGCTGAAATATCGAGCTCGATCCCGGTCAGCCACAAGCCGAAGAACACGGCGGTCGTCGACAATAGGACAGTTGCAATTACGGTGAAACGGCCATCCCACCAGCGTATCGCGTAACACTCGCGTAGGCTATGGCCGAGGCAACGCCGGCGGGACCAGGAGATCGGTGGCTCCCTCTCGACGATCCATTTCGCTTGCTGAACGGTAGCGATACCAAACCGTCATCCGCCATTCATCGTCGCTGGGGTTAACTGACGGAGTTGTCAGTCAATTGAAGGCATTGGAGTTTATATGGCTCGCGGTAGTCGTCTTGGTGTCTTGATCCTGCTCGCATCGGCAGCAATGCCGATCGCCACCGCGCCTGCTCAGGCGCAGGTGTTCGTCAACGTCTCGGTGCGCATCTCGCCGCCGCCGCTGCCGATTTACGAACAGCCGCCGCTGCCCGGCCCCGACTATATCTGGCTGCCCGGCTATTGGGCATGGGATGATCTTGCCGACGATTATTTCTGGGTGCCCGGCACCTGGGTGCTTGCACCACGGCCGGGTTATGTGTGGACGCCGCCCTGGTGGGGCTGGAGCAACGGCGCCTATATCTTCCATTCCGGCTACTGGGGTCCGCATATCGGCTGGTATGGCGGCATCGTTTACGGCTTTGGCTATACCGGCTTTGGCTATGAAGGCGGTTTCTGGCGCGGGCCGCATTATGTCTACAACCGCGCGGTGACCAACATCACCAACGTCCACGTCACCAACGTCTATAACAAAACGGTGATCGTCAACCGGACGACGATCAACAATGTCAGCTTCAACGGCGGTCCCAGTGGTGTGCAGGCGCAGCCGACGCCCGCCCTGCTGGCGGCGGCGCGTGAGCCGCATCTTGCCCCCACTGCCGAACAGCAACGACATATCGAGACGGCGCGCGGCACCCGGCAATTGTTCGCGACGGCCAATCACGGCGCGCCGCCGGTGGCCGCCACCCTCGCGCCCGCCAGGTTCAATGGACCCGCCGTGGTAAGGGCTCGGGCCGGCGGTGGACCGCCCGCGCCGCGACCGACCGCCGCGAAGCCGCCAGTGGTTGGCCAGCCGACAGGTCACGCGAACGCCGTGCTCGGCTATCCGATCGCGAATGGGCGCGCGCAGACGCCGGCTTTTGCCGATCATCGGCCGTTGACCAATCAAGCGCCGGGGTGGGGGCCGTCGGCTCACGTTCATGGTGAGGGTCGGCCCGAGTCGCTTGATGCCGAAATGCCGACGCGGCCGCCGGTTGCTGCCGCGCCTGCTGTCCATCACCCGGCGGTTGACCGCGCCCCGCCGCGGCCACCCGCCCCACCCCGCCCGCAACCTCGCCCGGAGCCGCGCCCCGAAGCACATCGCCCGCCTGCCCCGCACCCGGAGCAGCACGAGCATCGGGAGTAGGCAATCACGAGAGGGAACGTGCCATCTGTCTGAGGCGAACTAGGCCCAACCGCTACCTCGGTCGCTTGATCCCGCGTTCCCAGCGGCGCACTCACGTTTCCCCCGATTGAGGCACATGTTCATCTCTGCCACCTCGACTGCTTCGCGTCCTAATAATGGCCGTTCTCGCAACCGACTGCGACTCCTGAAAGCGGTCAATCAATCAAGAATATGAATCCGGGGCGTCAGTGCGCGGACGGCAGTGTTAGCCTAAGCAACCGCCAAATTCCTGACTTTCTGACGGCTAACTCGTCCATCAATAAGCAGCCGACAGCGTTAGGAACCATTGCCGGGGTGCAATCGGATAGACCGAATAATTGTTCGTCGCCGAGCCGATCGACAAGGTCGATGCGCCCTTTTCCTGGGTCAGATTGGTGACGTTGAACGCAATCTCCGCCTTGCGGAGCGGCAGCGTCCCTTCAGGAATATGGGCCGCGATCCTGAGCGAGGTCAGATAGTAGGAGGAAACGCTGGCGTCGTTGGTGAAGGTCGCAAATCGCTTGCCGACAAAATCCCCAATGACCTGCGCATCGAACGGACCGATATTGAGCGTTGCCACCGTCTTGTTGAGCCATTTGGGCACGCCGGGCAGTTGCTTGCCGCAGGTCGGCACCACGCCGCCGGTCACGACGAAGCCGCCAATGCAAGTGTTGGTCGCTGCACCAATGCCTGAAGCCGTCGAACTGTAATCGCTCTTGTAAGTCGATAGATTGTAGGATGCGGCATTGTACAGCGAGAAGGTCCGGCCGAGGTGCAGCGTGAATGCGGCATCGACGCCATCGGTATGGACGTTACCGACATTGACGAGGATCGAAGTGCCGCCGGTAATGCCACTGCCGGCAATGCCGCCGGGATTGGTCGAAATCGCGAGCAGCCGGTCGATGAAGACAACATGGTAATAATTTACCTGACCTTCGAGGCCGATACCGCCGCCAAAGTTGCGGTCAGTGCGCAAGCCGCCTTCATAGGTCCAGCTGGTCTCGGGCTTGCCCTGTTGAGCGAAGGCGTCGAACGCCGCCTGGCTGCCGGTGAACCACGGGCCGCCGCCGCCGGCCAGATAGGCCGGGAATTGCCGAAGGTTCTTCTGGACGTTGAAGTAGAATTGCTCGTGACCGTTGAAGTCATAGGTCGCGCCCACGGCCGGCAGGAACCAGTTGAGCGTGTTGATCTTGCCTTGCGGCAGCCCGCCAGTCAGCCCTGACAGCGAGCCCGCGCGCGGCTGCACCGGGAAGCGGCCATCCGCCCATTGCGCGCTGGTCTTGAACCCGACCTGGACGAGCAGCGGCCGGAACACTTGCCAGCTGTCCTGCAAGTGAAGCTGCAGCTCGTTGATGCGCGCTTCGCCCTGATATTGGGTAAACAGCGGCTGCGCGACCGATAACGGCCGAATATAGGGCGTGCTGTTGCCGGGGTTGTTGACGTCAACCGCATACCAGCGGCGCCATTGCGTTGTGCTGTTATGCTCGAACCAGCCGCCGAATTCGACCTTATGCGCGCCGAGGTCGAGGTTGAGCGCAGAGATGACGCCAGTGCGGTCGATGCGATACTCAGTGGTGCGGGTAATCAGGCCCGAACCGCCTGCGGCTGCAACCAGAGCATTGCCCGTCGTCGCCGCCTGGGCGGGCGTTGTCCCGAGGCACGACGCGCTGCCGTTGACCACGCCATTACCGTTGCCGCCAAAGTGGCAATCGGTCGCATAATTCGGGTCGAGATAGGGCTGCGCGGTCGTGATCGATTGGCCAAGCGGCCCGGCCACCACGCCGACGCCATCATTATGATGATGATAGCCCGTCGTCGACCAGGTCAGGTTGCGCGTCAGCTTGGCTTCATAGCGCGCATAAGCGAGATAATCGATGCGCTGCGCATCCGAATAATAATTGCGATAGTTGCTCCCTTCTGCTGCTGGCGAATTGCCGAACGCGTTGAGGTAGCTGCCGCGATAAGTGGTGAAATCGGGATAAAAGAACGGCTTAGTGTAAGGCGTATAGAGCTGCACTGCCGTGGCGACCGCAGGTGGGGTTGGCTTGAAGAAAACCGTTGCGTCTTCGTTCGGCTGAGTGAAGTCGTTATAGTCGAAATACAGCGTCAGTTTGCCGATATGGTCCTGGTGGACGAACTTTGCGTTCGCTTGATAGCCACCTTGGATACCGTTGAAATCCCAGGCGCGGGCCCGCTGGCGGGCGCCCGATAGGTATAGCGAGTTG
>CANJKQ010000192.1 GCA_947474905.1 Pseudomonadota bacterium
CCGGGGAAGTTCCGACCCCTCGGTATCCCTACGGTCAAGGATCGCGTGGTGCAGTGCGCGGTCAAACAAGTTCTGGAGCCGATCTTCGAGGCCCGGTTCTGGCCTGTCTCATACGGGTTCCGGCCCGGGCGCGGCAGTCAGGCCTGTCTCGAACACATCCGTGTGACCATCCAGTCGCGGGGCAAGCCTGCGGCGGATGGTTACCGACACAAAACGCCGTACCAATGGGTAATTGAAGGCGACATTGAGGCCTGCTTCGACAATATCGGCCATCACCCGCTGATGGAACGCGTGCGCCAAGGCGTCGTGGACCACAAGGTGAACCGTCTGATCGCGCAGTTCCTCAAGGCCGGGGTCTTGGAGAATGTCTCGTACAGCCCCACGGACACCGGCACGCCGCAAGGTGGCGTGCTCTCACCGCTGCTGGCCAACATCGCGCTCAGCGTGATCGAGGAACGGTATCGGGACTGGGTGCGCCGCCCCGAAAGCCCGGAGCTGAAGTCCGATGGGATCAGGCTCGCGGCGATCAAGCGCGACAAGGATCGAAAGGCCGGTCGAACGGTCTTCTACCCTGTCCGCTATGCCGATGACTTCCTGATATTCGTGTCGGGGACGGAAGCCGATGCGCTTGCCGAAAAGCAGGCACTGGCAACCTATCTGTACGAAGCGATGGGGCTGACGCTCTCGCCCGAAAAGACGCGCATCACTGCGCTGACCAAGGGCTGTCGGTTCTTGGGATGCCGCGTGAGGCTCAAATGGGACAAGCGGTTCGGGCTTCACGCCCGCATCGAAATCCCCCGCGAGCCGATCAACGGCTTCCGCATACGGGTCAATCAACTGGCGCGTCGGCAGACGCTTCGGCGTTCGCTGTCCGCCATGCTTCAGGAACTCAATCCATACCTTCGCGGGTGGTCCGCCTATTACCGTTACTGCGTAGGGGCCAAGCGCATATTTGCCAGTCTTGATTGGCATGTGCGGCAACGCCTCTGGCTGTGGCTTCGGGCGAAACACAAACGCGTTCCGGGACGAAAGATCGCATCGGGGCGCAGGCCGAGCGTTGTCCATCCGGGCAACAAGGTCTGGGCCGAGGGCGGCACGGAACAGTTCTTGATGAGCTACGTGCCCGTTCACCGGTTCGAACTCAAATGGATGAGAAAGCCCGAGTTCGCCAAGACTTCTGGAGAGCCGGATGCACAACGAAAGGTGCAAGTCCGGTTCGGAGAGCAGGCGTGGGAAACTGGCGGTGGAGACACCCCACAGCGCCCACGCCTGACTCTACTGTGAGGACACCCATGACCTTCGCGCGGCTTCCGCTCAAATCCCGGTTCCTTGGACTTGCCGGCTTCCTCGCCCTGACCGCCGTCTCGGCCGCGCTTGCCCAGACCATCGCCCAAGATGTCGGGGGCCTCGACCTGAAAGCCGTGAAAGCGCGCGGCACCGAAGCGACGAGCGATGCCCAGACCCTGGTCGATGCCGTCGCCGGCAAGGGCGAGGCGCACCGCGGCGAAGCCGAGCAGCTACGCGAGGAGGGCCTCGCCGCGGTCGGCCGGATCAACCCGGCCGATCTTCCCAAGGGGCCCGCTGGCGCGGTCGACTTCGACGAACTCTTGAGCGGAGCGGCCGCCAATACCAGGACGCCGATGGGCGAGGGGCCGATGTTCATCGTCTTCGCCAGCCTGTCGATGCCCGAGGCCTCGCTCACCCGGCTGATTGCCGACACGACCAAGGCTGGCGGGGTGGTGGTGTTCCGCGGCTTTCCGGGCGGGAGCACCAAGGCCTTTGCCGATGGGCTGAAGCGTGTGGTGACCCACGAGGGCGAGGAAGCTCACCTCGCGATCGACCCGCGCCTGTTTCGCGCCTTCAAGGTCACGGCCGCCCCGACCTTCGTTGCCGTTGGCCGCGAATACGAGCTCTGCGACGGGCTCGACTGCACCAGCGCGACACCCGATCACGACCGGATCGCCGGCAATGTTACGGTCGAATACGCGCTCGAGACCTTCGCCGGCGGACGCGGTCCCGGTGCCGGCGTCGCGCGCGTTGCGCTCGCCCAACTGACCAGGGGCCACTGAGATGGGCGGGCGCAGCTTTCCTAAGCGTCGGCGGATTGCGACCTTCCTTGCCCTGGCGCTGTTCACGCCGGTCGCAGCCAGCGCACAGGTGTACATTCCGCCGCCCGACGACCTCATCGAGCCGCAACCCGCACTCCCACCCGCAACCGACCCCGGCGTTCCCCCTCCAGCACCCCCACCGCCTTCCGCGCCGACCACCATGACCTGGGACGAGGCGAAGGCGCAGGCGCGCGAGCTCGGATCGACGGTCCGCGGCGCCAACCAGGGGATCACCGACGCCCCGGGGGCTGCCGGGCAGATTCCGGGCTATCAGGCGAACTACCCCGGACTCACCCAGTATTACGACAACCCCGGCAACATGTATGCCGATGGTGCAGCGGCGGGCTACAACAGCGATGCCTATCGCACCGCCAATTCGACCACACGGCCGACCGTCGATGTGAAGCGCAGCGACCTCTCGCGCGCCAACACGGTGACCGCGGATCCCAACGCCTACCTCCAGGGGATGAGCGCCGACGGTTCGACCGGAAACTGCGTCCCGCTCCCACCGGGTTCGGGCAGTCCCAACATGGCCGAGTGGACCTGCAACGTCGGTTCGACCGTGGTGGAACAGCCCAAGACGTGTACGCGCAGCCTATCGGTCTCGGCGTGGAACGAAACGCTTTACCAGTACCTGTGCGTTACCGCCCCGGGTTTCGCCGGCTGCGCCTCGCTTGAGGGCAATAGCCTATGCCGGAAAACCGGGACCTACCCGGTGCCGCAGTACAATCTAACCGTCGACTATTACGACTGCGACGCGGCCGTCAGCGATCCCAACGTCTATCTCATGGGCACGGTGGCCAAGCCGCCGCCGGCCAACGCTTTCCAGGTCGTCAGCAACGTCTACCGCTGCAACAACGAAGGCCTGACCGCCGCGCTGACCTTCGATCCGGTGACCGGCTTCCCGCTGCAGTACGTCACCGGGCTCCAGCCATGCGGGTCGATATCGACCGAGCCCAGTTGCACCCGCACCACGGCCAGCGCCGCCGGCCTGACCGACCGCCAGCTGTGCAAGACCTGGGACTTCATTGGCGATCCTTTCGGCGGTGGAGGCTATCTCTATTGCCTCGAACCCGCGGCCCCCGAGGAGGTCTATGCCTGCAGCGCCAATGTCGCCGGAATCGTGCCCGAGAGTTCGGTCTCGAAGTGGTTCACCGAGACCTGGACCGACAATGCCTGTTCGGTCGATCTCGGCACCTGCACGCTTGCGAGCGAGACTTGCACCGCGCCAGGCGAGACCCGGCTGATCGACGGGGTGCCGGTGACGCGGCCCTGCTGGGAAAGCACGAAGACCTACCAGTGCCAGACCGTGGTCGGCGGCGGCAACGACTGCGGCAAGCTCGATGCGACGCCGGGCTGCACTTTCGACCACGAGACCTGTCTCGACGATCCGCCCAGCAGCGATGGCTCGTGCAAGGTGGCCGAGCGGGTCTACAAGTGCCCGATCCCGGGGAGCACTGAGCAGCCTGCGCAGTATATCTGCGGCGGCGACGTCTACTGCGTCAATGGCGACTGCGAGCCGATCGTGCGCGAGGCATCGGACGAATTCAAGGATGCAGTCGTGGCGCTGAACGCGCTCGGCCAGGCCAACGCCGAATTCGACGAGTCGACGCTCACCCTGTTCAAGGGCACTGCCGAGAGCTGCGCGCACAAGGTCTTCGGGCTCGCCAACTGCTGTTCTGGCAAGGGCGTACCGCTCCTGACCCCGCTCTTGTGCAGCCCGTCCGAAGTCCTGCTCGACCAGAAGGACGATGCCGGCCTGTGCCACAAGATCGGCACCTACTGCTCGTCAAGCTTCCTTGGCATCTGCCTCACCAAGCGGGACGTCTATTGCTGCTTCCAGTCGAAGATCAGCCGCATCCTCCAGGAGCAGGGCCGCCCGCAGATCGGCAAGACTTGGGGTACGCCGAAAAAGCCGCTCTGCGACGGGTTCACCATCTTCGAGTTCCAGCAACTCGACCTCTCGGTGATGGACTTCCGGGAGATCTACGCG
>CANJKQ010000193.1 GCA_947474905.1 Pseudomonadota bacterium
CGGCCCGCCAGCGCGCCAGATCGCCCGTGCGGTAAAGCCGCTCGCCATAATGATCGACGAAGCGCTGCGCGGTCAGCTCGGGCTGGCCACGATAGCCGCGCGCCACCCCGCGCCCGCCAATCATCAGCTCCCCCACCTGACCGATCGGCCGGTCATTGCCATCGGCGTCCTGAATGCGGACCTGGGTATTGGCGATGGGGCGGCCGATGCTGATGGGGGCAGCGGCATCGGTGATGCGCGCGCAAGTCGACCAAATCGTCGTTTCGGTGGGGCCATACATATTCCACAGCGCCCCCACGCGCGGCAGCAATTGCTCCACTAGTGCGCGCGGCAACGCCTCACCCCCGCACAGCGCGCGCAAGCCGGGCAGGCCCTGCCAACCCATCTCGATCAGGCCGCGCCAGGTGGCGGGTGTCGCCTGCAGCACATCGGGCTTGGTGGCGTCGATCAGCTCGGCAAGCGCCGCCATATCGACCGCCTGCTCGCGATGCGCGAGGATGATGCGCCCACCGCTCACCAGCGGCAGCCACAATTCCAGCCCGGCAATATCGAACGACAGCGTCGTGATCGCGAGCAGGCTTTCGCCCGGCTTGAACCCCGGCGCCACCTGCATCGCCGCCAGCAGATTGACGAGCGCGGCGTGCGGCACCTCAACCCCCTTGGGCACGCCCGTCGATCCCGATGTGTAAAGGACATAGGCCAGCGCCTCGCCATCAACGGTCGGCCGGGTATAGGCAACGGCGGGCCAATCGCGGCCCAGTCGCACGGTGCGGGCCGACCCGATCGGCAACGTGCCTTCGGTATCCGGCTCGACCAGCACCACGCTCGGCTTCGCGCTTTCGGCGATCATTGCCAGCCGCGCCGAGGGGAAGCCGGGGTCGAGCGGCAGATAGGCCGCGCCCGCTCGTGATATGCCGAGCATCGCCGCGACCATCCAGGGCGACCGTTTCACGCACAGCCCGACCAGCGCGCCTTCGCTTACCCCCTCCTGCACCAGCCGCGCAGCAATCGCGTCGGCGCGGGTGTCGAGTTCGGCATAGGTCCAGCGCTCGCCATCCTGCTCAATCGCGACGGCATCGGCATGCGCGCGGGCCGCCGCATCAAACCAGTCGACGATGGTCGCATGCGGCAGCGGCGCATCGGTCGCGTTCCAACGCTCGACGATCGTCTCGCCTTCCGCATCGTCGAGCATCGGCAACCAGGCGAGCGGCTGCGCGGGATTGCCGGCGACGGCCCATAGGATGTTGGTCCAATGCCCGATCATCCGCCGGATTGTCGCGGCGTCATATAATTCGGTCGAATAGAGGAAACGCCCCGCCATGCCATCGGGCCGCTCATCAAGCTCGAGATACAGGTCGTACTTCGCCGCGCCGACAACGACGTCCATCTGGGTCAAATCCCACCCGGCCGGGAAGGGATCAACCGGCGGCTCGATCGAGAACAGCGTGTTGAACAGGGGATGCGTGCCGACGCCGCGCTTGATGCCGAGTTCGCGGACCAGCTTGTCGAACGGGATATCGCTCGCCCCCAGCGCGCCGATCACGCTGTCCTTCACCTGCGTCAGATAGTCCCTGAAGGTGACATTGCCCGCCGGCGTGGTGCGGATCGCCATGGTATTGAGGAAATAGCCCATCAGCGGCTGCAGCTCGGGCCGTCGCCGCGTGTCGGTCACGCCGCCGACGATGATGTCGGTGTCGCCGGTGTAGCGGAACAGCATCGCCTTATAGGCAGCGAGCAGTACCATGTAGAGCGTGGCGCCTTGTGCGCGCGCGACGCGCTTCAGCCCGTCGATCAACGGATCGGGCAGCGCGAAGACTTCCATCGACCCCGCATGTGTCGGCATGGCCGGGCGCGGCCGGTCGCCTGGAATGTCGAGCCGTGGCAACTCGCCTGCGAGCTTGCCGCGCCAGAAATCAAGCTGGCGGCTGAAGTCGCGGGCGGCGTTGTCATCCTGCTGCCAGATGGCATAATCGGCATAGTCGAGCTCAGGCTCGGGCAGCGGCGACGGCCGTCCCGCTTCGTACGCCGCGACCAAAACCGCAAGTTCGGGCACCAACGTGCGATAAATCGACACGCCATCAAAAATAATGTGGTGGAGCGTCAGGTAAAGCCGGTGCTCCTCCTCGCCCATCTTGATGACGCGGGCGCGGAACAGCGGCGCCTGGTCAAAGGGGATCGGCGTGCGTGCATCGGCTGCGGCAAGCCGCACAGCCTCGGCATCGCGCGCATCGACGGGCAGATCGGTCAGATCGATGATGTCGAGAGGGACATGCCGCGCCTCAGTGACGACTTGCCGCACTTCGCCATCGACTTCGATAAACGCGGTGCGCCAAATGGCGTGGCGGCGCACGACCTCGCTCAGCGCGCGCTCCATGACGTCATGATCGTACGCGCCGTGGCGATGGATCGTGATCGACTCGTTATAGAGCGGCATGTCCGGCGCCATCTGCTGATGGAGCCAGAGCTGGTTCTGCTCGGCGGTGAGCGGGATGACGCGCGACGGATCGCGGCGGCCAATGGGCTGGGGCAGCGCGGCGGCGGCGGGATTGGCCTCGCCGCTCAGCAGCCGCGCCATCAGTGCCTGGCGTGCGGCCTGGGCATCGAGTTTGGCAGGCATGTTCATGCGAACGTCACCGGCAAGGCATTGAGGCCGCGCAGGCCGAGATTGTCGCGCCAGGTCAGCTTCTCGCTTGCCAGCGCCAGCCCCGGCAACCGGTCAAGCAGGGCGCGGAACGCGATGCGCCCCTCCATCCGCGCGAGCGGGGCGCCAAAGCAGAAATGCGCCGCCCAGCCAAAGGCGAGATGGCGATTATCGGCGCGGTCGAAATCAAGCGCGTCGGGATCAGCGAAGCGGCGCGGGTCGCGATTGGCCGCCGCCATCACCGCCATCACGGCCGCGCCCTTGGGAATGACATGGCCGCCCATCACCGTGTCGGCGTGGCAGATGCGCCCGGTATGCTGTGACGGCGTTTCATAGCGCAGCAATTCCTCCACCGCCGACGCCATCACCTCGGGCCGCGCCTTCAGTTCGGCCAGCTTGGCAGGGTGGCGCAACAGGGTGAGCAGGCCGTTGCCGATCAAATTGGTCGTCGTTTCCTGCCCGCCGACCATGGTGACGATCACGTTGGCGATGACTTCATCCTCGCTCAGCCGCGCGCCATCGACCTCTGCCTCGACCAGCGCCTTGACCAGGCCATCGGCGAGCGGGCGCGTTTCCTCGCGGATCGCGCTGCGGAAATAGGCGGTCATATCAGCGAGGCTCTTCGACACCCGCGCGACCCCGCCGGGGTTATGCTGGAAATTGCCGAGCATCTGCGCAAAATCGGCGGACCAGGCCTTGAGCTGCACGTGATCGGCGCGCGGCATGCCGAGCAAATGCGCAGTCACGATCGCGGGCAAGGGCTCGGCAAAATCGCGGACCACATCCATCTGCCCCGCCGGGCGCACGCGCTCGATCAACTCGTCGGCAATCGCGGCAATCTCATCCTCCAGCACCTCGACGCGGCGCGAGGTGAACGCCGCCGAGCACAGCTTGCGCAAATGGGTGTGCGCCGGCGCATCAAGGAACAGCATCTGCTTGACCATCACCGCCGCCAGCGGTTCGATCTCGCCCAGGCCAAGCGCACGCATGAAGTCGGGCGAGGGTGTACGGTCTGCCGAGAAATCCTTCAGCACGCGCAGCACATCGTCGTAGCGCGTCACCACCCAGCAATGCAGGTACGGATCCCACACCACCGGCGCTTGCTCGCGCAGGCGGCCGTAAAGCGGATAGGGATCAGCCAGTATCGCCGGATCGAGCAGGCGGTACAGGCTGAGCGACGGATCGACCGCAGGCAGCGACGCCATCAGCCCGCCGCCAGCCGCCGGATTTCCTCATCCGAAAGCCCCTCGATCCGTTCGATCACCAGTTGCTCGACCCGCTCCGCCAGCGCGGCGACAGTGCGGCCTTCGAACAGATGGAACAGCGTCAGCTCGACGCCAAAGGCATCGCGCGCGCGGATGATCACCTGCGTGCCGAGCAGCGAATGGCCGCCGAGCAGGAAGAAATCATCCTCGACGCCAAAATCGCGGCGGCCAATGACGTCGGCGACG